>JACDBO010000344.1 GCA_013694885.1 Chloroflexia bacterium
GGTCCTCGACGCGGCTGTGGAGATCGTCGATTTGCTCGGGGCCAGCATCGGAGTCAAGATCCTCGCCACCAGCCGCGCCCGGCTTGGACTGCGGGCCGAACACGAGTATTCCGTGCCACCGTTGCCGATGCCCAATCCGCGGCGTTTGCCGCCGTTTGCCGAGTTGGCGGCGATCGACGCGGTAGCGCTCTTCGTAAAGCGAGCCATCGCCGCCCGCCACGACTTCGCGCTGACGGAGGCGAACGCCGGACCGATCGCCGAAATCTGCGAGCGGCTCGACGGGTTGCCGCTCGCCATCGAGCTCGCCGCCGCCCGCGTCAAGCTGCTCCCGCCGAAGGCGATCCTGGCGCGGCTCGGTAGCCGGCTCACGCTGCTGACGGGCGGCGCCCGCGACCTGCCGGCGCGCCAGCGAACATTGCGCGCCACTATCGCGTGGAGCCATGACCTCCTGTCCAGCGACGATCAGGCGCTGTTCCGCCGGCTGGCCATCTTCGCCGGCGGCTTCAGCCTGGAGGCGGCCGAAGCCGTGGTCCTCGCCGGCGGCGACCTGGACCTCGACATCCTCGATGGCGTGGCGGCGCTGGTCGATCAAAGCTTGTTGCGACTGGCGGACGGGCCGGACGGCGAGTCCCGCTTCACGATGTTGGAGTCGCTACGCGAGTTCGGCCTGGAGCGGTTGGAGGAAGCGCGGGATGGTCCGGCGACGCGGCGGACGCACGCCGAGTGGTTCCTGACATTGGCGGAGGTGGCTCAGCCGCACCTGACGGGTCCGGAGCAAGGAGCGTGGTTGGAGCGGCTGGAAACCGAGCACGACAACCTGCGCGCGGCGCTCGCCGCGCCCGATGACGAGGGAGAACGGAGGCTCCGCCTCGCCGCCGCGCTCTGGCCCTTCTGGGACATGCGTGGCCATTTTAGCCAGGGTCGTGTCGCGCTGGCGCGGGCGCTGGCGGGCAATGCCGCGGGGGCGACCGTGGCACGGGCTCACGCGCTGAACGGATTCGGCGTTCTTACGTATCTGCAAGGTGACCTCGCCCGCGCGGTCACGATCTACGAGGAGAGCCTGGCGATCCGGCGGGAACTGGGTGATCAGCACAGCATCGCCGCCTCATTGAACAACCTGGGGGTGGTCGCGGAAGATCAGGGTCGCTACGATCGCGCGGTGACGCTCTACGAGGAGAGCTTGGCGATCCTGCGGGAGCTCGGTGATCAACGGTTCATAGCTGTCTCACTAAATAACCTCGGACGTGTTGCCCACGAGCAGGGCGATGACGCGCGGGCCGTGGGACTCCAGGAGGAGAGCCTGGTGATCCTGCGAGAACTGGGAGACAAGAATGGTTTTATCGTATGTCTGGAAGATGTCGCGGGCTTGGCGGCATCGTTGGCACGCACCGCGCCAGCGGCCCGGCTCCTGGGCGCGGCCGCGGCCCTTCGGGAGGAACTTGGTGTCCCGGCGACGCCCGTTGAGCACGCGCGCAACGAACGCGCCCTGGCCGAAGTACGGGCAGAGCGAGGCGAGATGGCCACGACGAAACTCCTGGTCAGCGGCCGCTCCTTGAGCATCGAGCAGGCCATCGCTGAGGCCCATGCCGTCTTGCGTGAGGTCGCCACCACCCTCGACACCGCCTGAAGACGTTCACCGCACCGGCAGACTGGACCCCGTTCTCAGCCTCAAAGAGGCTTCCTCGTTGAGCCCGGTGCTTCAGCGCCGGGGTCCGGCCGGGGGAATGCCCACGGGAAACCCCTCCCCTTACCCTCTACCCCCCATAACCCCTCGCGGGCCACCGCGTGAACCCCAGCGCCAGCGTCGCGGCGACAGCGACGGCCATCGAGAGGGCCGAGAAGCTGCCAAGCGCGACGACGATGCCGGCAAGCGGCGCGCCCGCCGCCGCGGCGACGCTCATCGCCACCTCGCCGATCCCTTCGACGTGCGGGCGCATGGCCCTCGGCACCGAGGTCGCCAGCAGCGTGCTCCCCCCGACCACCCCGAAGTTCCAGCCGACCCCGAGCGCCGCCAGCACCACCGCCAGCGTCACCACGCTCCCCGGATCGACCACGGCGCCGGCGATCCCGACCACGATCAGGAGCACG
>JACDBO010000351.1 GCA_013694885.1 Chloroflexia bacterium
CGCGCGACCGTCACGGAACACATTATGTCATCAAAGACCCGTTCGACCAGGCGACGCGCAGCATGTATGCCTTGCGCGACAAGCTGCGGGACGCGCCCGGCACCCGTCCGTTCACCTATCCGCTCGGGCGCGCCGTCGCCTTCCCAGATGTGCTCGTCGGCGATACCGCGCTTGGTCCCGCCGCGTCGCGGGATCTGGTCATCGACAGTCGCGACCTCTCCGGGCTTGCCCGTGGCGTGGAACGGGCGTGGCGCGCCTTCACGGGATCGGACACAATCGCGAGGCCGGGAGACGCGGGCGTCGCCGCGCTCGTGGCGCTCTTGCGGCCGACCATCGAGCTCGCTCGGCCCGGTCTGGCAGGGGCAATCAAAGGAGAGCGGGACGAGCTGCTGCGGCTGACCGAACAGCAGATCGCCCTGCTCGACTTCCTCGGCAGCCATCGCCGCGTCGCGATCAGCGGGACCGCCGGTTCGGGCAAAACCGTCCTGGCGCTCGAACAAGTCCACCGGTTGGCGAGGCAGGGGTTTCGCGTCCTGTTCACCTGCTACACCAAGGCGCTGGCGGCGTGGGCACGCGAGTCCCTTGGCCGCGATCTCGGCCCCGACATGAACCGCGTCGTCGTCAACAACTACCACGACCTCGCCGCTGATTTCGCCCGGCGGTCGGGAATGACCCTCCCGGCGGAGCGGGAGCTGTCCGCGGAGGACGCCGCCTACTTCTTCGCGAACACTCTGCCCCAGCATCTGCTCGATGCCCTCGCGGGCGTGCCGGATCGCTTCGACGCCATCGTGGTCGACGAAGGGCAGGACTTTGCCGACATCTGGTGGGTTACCATCGAGGCGCTCCTGGCCGACGCGCAGAGCGGCGTCCTCTTCATCTTCTACGACGATAACCAGCGGATCTTCAGCGTGCGCGGCGGCTATCCTATCCCGCCACCCCATTTCTCGTTGACCCACAATTGCCGAACCACGCAACGGATCCACGAAGCGGCGGCCGCCTACCACACCAGCGGCCCACCCCCCGACTGCCGTGGCCCAGAAGGCCGCCCACCAGTCGTAGTCGACGTCGCTCCCGGCGAGGAGGTCGCCGCGCTGCGCAAGGTGGTCCACACGCTGGTCGTCGAGGAGGGCGTACCGCTGGATGATCTGGTGGTGCTGACCCCGCGCGGGTCGAAGACGAGCCGGCTCCCGGAAGGCGCCCGCCTCGGCAACTTCACGCTAACATGGGGTGACGGCGGCCCGGACGCGCTGCGATGCCGCTCGATCCAGGCGTTCAAAGAGCTCGAGCGTCCGGTCGTGATCCTCGCCGAGCCCGAGCGAGCGCACGCGGCCAGTCGGATACCGCTGCTCCACGTCGCCCTCTCACGCGCTCAGCACCAGCTCATCATCCTTGGCGCACTTCCGCCAGGTGAGTCACCCCAGCTCGAAGCACGCTGATCGGTACGCACTCGTCGGGTGAAGGAGAGAAGATGGCAGAAGCACAAGTCGAGATTGATGGGCTCATCGAGCGCATCGAACACGCCCGCCACGAGCTGGAAAAAGAGCTGGACGGACTCAGCGACGACGAGCTGCTGAGTCCGGGGATGACCGGTGCCTGGAGCGGCAAGGACACGCTGGCCCACATCGCGCGGTGGGATCAGACCGCGACCACCGTCATTGCGACGCACCTCGCTGGGCAATCTATCACGGAGGACTATGGGGACTTCGACGCCTGGAACGCGCGATGGACGACGGCGGATGATGATGTTCCTCTGCCTGAGGTCAAGCGGCGGTTCGCGGAGAGCTACCGCCAGCTCCTGCACACGGTCCGGTCTGTGCGGCCGGATCAGCTGGACGAGTTCGCCCGGAACTGGGCCGTGGCCGCCACGATCAATCACTACCCCGGTCACATCGCTTCTATTCGCGCGTGGCGCACTGCCGAAAAGGAGTCGAGATGAGCGGCGCGATTGAACGGCGAGTGATAACGCCCGTGCCGACGACTGAGCCGGAGATCGGGCGGTGGCTCTGGGCGCTGGAGGACACCCGGCGGCGCACAAAGGAGCGGGTGGCGGGCATCGCCCAATCCACCATCGACTGGACACCGGACGGGCTCGCCAACTCGATCGGCACCCTGCTCTACCACATTGCCTTGATCGAGGCGGACTACCTCTACGTCGACGTGCTCGGGCGAACCGACGACATCGAGGAGCTGCAACCACTCCTGCCGTACCCGGACCGCGACCCTGATGGCCGGCTCTCGGTCGTCCACGGCATCACGCTGGAGGAACACCTGCACCGCCTGGATACGATCCGCCAGCGGCTCCTGGATACGTTCACATCGTTCACTATGGAGCAAAAGGAACGCCCACGACTTCTGCCCGACTGGGGCTACGAGATTTCGCCCGCCTGGACGCTCCATCATCTCGCGCAGCACGAGGCCGAGCACCGCGGCGAGATCGGTTCCTTGCGCGCGCTTGCCGAGGGCGGACCCTCGCCGGCGTAGTGACCGCCCACCCGGCTGGTCGCTCGACACCACCGCCGAGCGTTCAGAGAAAAGGAGCACGATGATGGCAGTGCAGCGATTCGTCCGCTGGTTCGCGGACGTGACGGCCGCCGATGTCGCGGTCGTCGGCGGCAAGAACGCTTCGCTCGGCGAGATGACGCGGACCTTCCAGGGCAAGGGGATCCAGGTGCCCGATGGCTTCGCGATCACTGTCGACGCCTACCGGGAACTCCTGACGGCCAACGACCTCGAAGACACGATCCGCGAACACCTGGCATCCTGGCAGAGCGACGCATCGACGCTCGAGGAGGCCGCCGCCGCGATCCGCCAGCGCGTCCAGGCGGCCACCGTCCCCGAACCGGTAGCTGAGGCGATGCGCGACGCCTACCGCGAGCTGAGCGCGAGGTACGAGACCGACGCGGTCGACGTCGCGGTGCGCAGCAGCGCCACGGCGGAGGACCTGCCGGACGCCAGCTTCGCCGGTCAGCAGGACACCTACCTGAACATCACCGGCGAGGAGGCCGTACTGGCGGCCTGCCGGGAGTGCTACGCCTCGCTCTTCACTGACCGCGCGATCAGCTACCGCGAGGAGCAGGGTTTCGACCACCTCGAGGTCGCCCTCTCCATCGGCGTGCAGAAGATGGTGCGCGCCGACCAGGCCAGCTCCGGCGTGATCTTCACCCTCGACCCGGAAACCGCCTTCCCGCACGTCGTGGTCATCAACGCCGGCTGGGGACTTGGCGAGACGATCG
>JACDBO010000390.1 GCA_013694885.1 Chloroflexia bacterium
GGGTAGCACAGCGGGGAGTGCGCCCTTCACGCGGAGTGAGGGTCGGCGGCCATCCCGTCATTCTGACCAGAGGGAAGAATCACCGCGCGAAGCGCTCACCGGCGAAGCCGGTGCACCCTCGATCGAAACGTCCTCGAATAGACACGCGGCTCGCCATCGCTGTGGGATTTATGCGCTTCGCGCATCGGCTTCGCCGGGGGATTCTTCCCGTTGGTCAGAATGACGGCTCTCTCGTGAGAGCCGTGTGGGACACATCCACTGTGCCGCGGTACTCAGCAAAAAAGTTAGGGATGCACGGTCGTCCTAAGAAAACGTGGACGGGATGATGAGTTGTTCGATGAGCGGACGGGCGGCGAAGAACTGGTCCGGGCGGGTGTCTTCCTCGAAGCCGACGGCGGTGACGGCGACGAGGTCGAGCTCGGGGACGACGTAGATGTACTGGCTGCCGAAGCCGAGCGCGAAGTAGGCGTCGAACCCGGTTGCGTCCGTCACCCACCACTGGTAGCCGTAGGGGGTGCCACCGGTGGAGTCGCCGGCACTCTGGACGGTGGTCGCGGTGGTGTGATACTCCCGCGGGATAATACGTGCGCCGTCCCAGGCGCCGCCGCGTAGGTAGAGGTATCCGAGTTTGGCCATGTCTCGTGGGGTCAGGTGTAGGCCGAAACCACCGATCGCCTCGCCCTGCGGCGACTCCTCCCAGCGGCCGTCGGCGATCCCGAGCGGGTCGAAGAGGTGCCGGTCGGCGTAGGACTCGATCTCTTCACCGATGGCCGCTTCGAGCATCACCGCCAGTAGGTGGGAACCGCCACTGTTGTAGACGTAAACGTCTCCCGGCGGGTTGGCGAGCGGCTGGCCGAGGGTCAACTCGACATAATTATCGCTCGCGATCAGGCGCGGATAGTCGCTGGAGGCATCCCAGGCGATCCCGGACGTCATGGTCAGGAGGTCGCGCAGCGTGACATCAGCGACGGCGGGGTCGGCATCGTCCGGGATGCGGTCGGGGATCAGGTCGCCGACGGTCTGGTCCAGGCTGTCCAGATCCTGGCGGCGCAAGGCGATGCCGATGAGCGTGGCGACGACGCTCTTGGTCACCGAGCGGATGTTGATCGGATCGTCGCGCTCGTAGGCGCCTGGGTAGTGCTCGCTGACCAGATAGCCGTTGTGGATCACCACCACGCCGGTTACGGTCGGCAGTTCGACGAGCGCCGCGTCGATCGCATCGGGCAGAGCGAGGTCCATCCCCTGGTCAGCCGGCGATGCGGTCGGCCAGCCGTCGGTGGGCCATGGAGCAGCAGCGCCCGATTGTGCAAGGACATCGTTGATACGGCCGCCCGCGGCCAGGGCGACGGCCCCGGCCAAGGAGGCGGTCGCGGTACGTCGAGAGAGTAGATGCGGCATAGATCTTCTCCTTCTGCACATCATGGCGCGATGACCCCGCAATGCGTCCCGCATACGCTATGATGGCATATTAGTCACGGCTAAAGGAGCGTCCCGTGCCGCGCACCAAGGCACCGGCGTTAGACACCACCATGAGTATCAACGATCGAAAACTCCCCGAGGATGACGAGGAGGCGGATGTCCCTCTGCCCAGGCGCGTGCTGCCTGGCGAGCAACTGCCGCGGCCGCTGACGCCGATCGTTGGGCGCGAGCACGAGAAGGCGGCGACGCGGGCCTTGCTGCTCCGGCCGGAGGTACGGTTGCTGACCTTGACCGGTCCCGGCGGCGTTGGCAAGACGCGGCTTGGGGTCTGTATCGCCTCGGACTTCACCGCGGAGTACTCGGACGGTGTCATCTTCGTCGATCTGGCGCCGATTACCGCGCAGAGCCTGGTGACGACGGCGATCGCGCAGGCGCTCGGACTGACGGTCGGTGACGAGCGGACGCTGCTTCCCCGGTTGATCCAGGCGATCGGCGCCAGTCGGATGTTGATCGTCCTCGACAACTTCGAGCAGGTGATCTCTGCGGCGGTGACGATCGGACAGCTGCTCGAAGCGTGCCCGCGGCTCGATGCGCTCGTCACCAGCCGGATGCCGCTCCACCTGCGCGGCGAGCAGGAACTCGCGGTGCCGCCGCTCGCGATCCCGAGCGACCATACCGCTTCACCGCTCGAAGACCTGTCGCGGAGCCCGGCGGTCGCGCTCTTCGTGCAGCGGGCGCGGGCAGTGCGGCCGGACTTCGCGTTGACCGAGCGCAACGCGCCGGTGATCTCCGACATCTGCGCCCGGCTCGACGGGCTGCCGCTGGCGATCGAGCTGGCGGCGGCGCGTATCAAGGTGCTCTCGCCCGCGGCGCTGGCCGCCCGGCTGTCGGACCGGCTGACGCTGCTGACGGGCGGGGCGCAGGACTTGCCGGAGCGGCTGCGCACCATGCGCGACGCGATCGCCTGGAGTTACGACCTGCTGACCGCCGAAGAACAGGCCCTGTTCCGGCGTCTGGCCGTGTTCAGCGGCAGTGCCTCCCTGACCGCGGCGGAGGCTGTCGCCGGGCCAGCGGTCGATCCCCAGAAGCTAGAGGAAGGTGCGGTAACGCCTGTGCGCGACCAGCTCGATGTGCTGGAGGGCATCTCCTCGCTCCTGGATAAGAGTTTGCTGCAGCGGGCCGAGGGAGCCGACGGTGAGCCGCGCTTCCGCATGCTGGCGGTGATCCGTGAGTACGGGCTGGGACAGCTCGAAGCGTTGGGAACGCTGGCGGGGATGCGCCGACGCCATCTCGGGTACTACAAGGCGTTCGCCGAGGAGGCCGAGCTGGAGCTGATCGGCGCCGACCAGCTGCTCTGGCTGCGGCGGTTCGATGAGGAGCTCGACAACTTCCGCGCCGCGCTCACCTTCGGTCTGGAGCGGCCGGGTGAGCCAAACGAGGACGGGTTGCGCCTTGCCTCCTTGCTGTGGCGCTACTGGCTGGTGCGTGGCCAGCTCAGCGAGGGCGTCTCCTGGCTGGAGCGCGCGCTGGCGCTCCCGATCGATGTGTCGGCGGTCGTGCGGGCGCACGCCATCAACAGCCAGGGCAATCTGGCGCTGGAGTTGGCCGACTTCGAGCGCGCCGAGCGGTACTACCGCGAGGCGCTGGCGCTCTATGAGGAGGTGGGCGACCAAGACGGCATCGCCGACGAGCTCAACAACCTCGGGTTGCTGCCGCTGATCCAGGGGAATCGCGCCGAGGCGCGTGAGTTGCTGGAGCGGAGTCTCGCGCTGCGCAGGGTGATCGGTGATAAATCCGGGATGCCGAACACGCTGAGCAACCTGGGGGACATCGCCCTCTATGAGGGCGACCTCGATGCCGCCGAGCAGTTTCACCGCGAAGCGCTGGCTGTCCGCGAGGAGCTCCATAACCAGCGCGGGATTGCGTTCTCCTGCCACAACCTCGGCATCGTGGCCTTCCATCGGGGCGACCTCGGTGGGGCGCAGCGCTGGTTTGAGAAGGGGATGCGTCATAGCCAAGACCTGGGGGACGCCTACAGTCGCGCGGCGTTGCAGCTCGGGTTCGGGCGCATCGCGGTTCGCCAGGGAAACCCGGTGCGGGCGATGGATTGGTTCACGCGGTCCTTGGCGACCTGGCAGTTGATGGGGTCGCGCCGGACGATCGCGGAGAGTTTCGACGGTATCGCCGCGGCCGCCGCAATCGCTGGCCGCAACGAGGAAGCGGCGCGGTTGATCGGGACGGCGATGGCGATGCGTGAGCAGCTCAACGTCGGTGTGCCGGCGCGGATGCGCACGGCGCTCGAGGAGCTAACGGCGCTGCTGATCCAGCGGATGGGACCGTCCGAATGGGCCCGTGCGCGTGACGCCGGCCGGGCAACGAGCATGGAGCAAGCCGCCGAGGAGGCGTTCGCCCTCGCCGCCACCATCCAGCAGGATGCGGCGCAGTCGGCCGCATTTGCGCCCGTGGAAGCCGAGTCATCGCGTTGGGATCCGGGGCTGACCCCGCGTGAGCGCGAGGTCTTGGAACTGCTCGTGCGCGGAAGCTCCGACAAGGAGATCGCCGAGCGGCTCTTTATCAGCCCGCGCACGGCGATGACGCACGTCGGCAACATCCTGAGCAAACTCGGCGTCACCAAGCGCACCGCCGCCGCGAACGTCGCGATCCTCCGCGGCCTCGTCGACGCCGCGTCGCATCCGGTCCAGACGCTCCCGCGGAAAAAAGTCTGAGGGCCGCGTGCCGATCAGGTCGGTTGCACGAACACGAAGAGCGCGCCGAGGCAGAGGTAGGGGCCGTAAGCGATGGTGTCGGTGCGGTCACGGCGCCGGGTGAGCAGCAACAGCAACCCCATCACGGCGGCGAGGAAGACCCCACCGAAGAGGGCCGGAACGACGCGCGGGAACCCGGCCATCGCGCCGATCATCCCCGCGAGGTAGACGTCGCCCAAGCCGAACGGCGCCTCGTCATCGTCCTCGCCCTGGCCGAAGAGGATGCCGGCCAGCAGATAACCGAGACCAAAGATGGCGCTGGCGGCGAGGGCGGCGAGCACCGAGTTCGCCAGCG
>JACDBO010000400.1 GCA_013694885.1 Chloroflexia bacterium
CCCTCGGCCACCCCGACCACCCTGGCCACACCGGGCGCCACCCCAGCGGCGACGCCGGGCGCCACGCCAGACGCCGCCAGCGAGCCGAGCGAGCAGGCGATCGCCATCGTCGACTTCTCCTTTGCCCCGGCAACGATCACCGTCGCGCCGGGCACGACCGTGGTCTGGACCAACAACGGCGCCGCCCCCCACACCGTCACCGGCGACTTCGGCGACTCCGGCTTCCTCGAACCCGGCCAGACCTTCTCGTTCACCTTCACCGACCCTGGCGCCTACGCCTACGTCTGCGATCTCCACCCCAACATGACCGCCGAGATCATCGTCTCCCCCTGATACGATGCCGCGACCGATGAGTTGAGCGACGCGCAATAGAGGAGGGCAATCATGACGGATGCGGTGGTCTACCGGTCTCAGGTACGCATCGAACGCGTGAAGGGGCCGCTGCGGCGAGCCTACCTCCCGGAAACGCCGGAACCGGTGCTCTTCGGCACCCATGCCGAGGTCGCCGAGCACTACGGCGTCGACCCGGCGGTCCACGAGCCGCACGCCACAACGCTCGACTACCTCGTCTCGGCGGCGGCCGGCTGACTGACCGGCACCTTCGGGGGTGCGCTGGAAGCGCGCCAGATACCGGCCGGCGAGGGGTTTCTCTCGTCCGAAACAACCGGCGAGATCGAGACGGAGAGCAACGTCCTCGTCGTCCGCCGCATCCACGTCGACTACCGGCTGCGGCTGAAACCCGAGCAGCGGGAGACGGCCGAGCGCGCCCACGGCATGCACCACAATGCCTGCCCCGTCTACCGCACGATCAGCGGCTGCGTCGACATCACGACCTCGCTGTCGATGGAGGACGACGAAGGACTGAGGACTGAGGACTGAGGACTGAGTGTGCCAGCACTATGCCGTGGAGTTGTGGCGCCAAACCAGTCATTTCGAGCCGCGGCGAGAAATCTTGGCACTGGTGCCTCTCGTCGGAGGGCGATGTCTCCCGGCAAGGGTCGATGCTGAACCTCCCGTTGGATTGGTCAGGCAAGGAGGCAACAATGTCCACGACAGCTCCCACGGGCGCCCTGGTGCGACCCGGCGCGACCTATGAGGGCAAGCAGGGCCTCACCTATGGCCAGGGCATCTCCGCCCAGAGCGTCGGCGCCCAGGCACTCTGCATGGTGTTGCTGACGATCCCGCCCGGCACGCGGGCCAAAGCTCATCTCCATGAGGACCACGAAACCGCCATCTATGTCATCAGCGGCGAGAGCGAGACGTGGTACGGCGAAGACCTCGCCGAGCACGCCACCGTCCGCGCCGGCGAGTTCTTCTACATCCCGGCCGGTGTGCCCCACCTGCCGGCCAACACCTCCGCCGCGCCCTGCACCGTCGTCATCGCCCGTACCGACCCCAACGAGCAGGAGAGTGTCGTCCTCCGCCCCGATCTCGACGCCCGCGTGGCGGGCTAGCGCGGCCGAGCCGTGCGGTCGTGGATAGGCGTCTTGCCGAGATCGGGGAGCGACAGGGCGAGCTTCGGGTTCGAATCGCGCGGGCCGATGTCCTCGAAGCGACGCTCCTCAGCATCCTCGGCCTGGTCAATGACTGGTTGAAATTTGCCGAGACCAAGAACGGCGGGGTCGTGGGCCAGGCCGGCGCCGCGAACGTGCCGCTGGTGCGCTTTCTCTCCGACACGGCCGAGCGTGACACGATGACCACGGGAGAGCGCACATGACGGAGCTGCCGTCCGGCACCGTCACTTTCCTCTTCACCGACATCGAGGGCAGCACCCGCCTGTGGGAGCGCAATCCCGACGCGATGTGGATCGCCATCGGTCGCCACAACGCGATCCTTGACGCGGCGATCGCCGCCCACGCCGGAAGCCACTTCAAGTCGATCGGCGATGCCTACGCCGTGGCCTTCCGCGATGCGCCCGCAGCGGTTGCCGTCGCTGACATGGCCCAGCGTGCCCTGGCCGCCGAGCCGTGGGGCGAGACGGGCCCGCTGCGCGTGCGGATGGCAATCCACGTCGGTGAGGCGACGCCGGTCGGCGGCGACTACCTGGCGCCCAGCCTCAACCGTCTCGCCCGCTTGCTGGCCACCGGGTATGGCGGCCAAGTGCTGCTCAGCGAGGACGTGCGGCGGCTGGTCGCCGAGCATCTGCCACACGGTGTGACGCTCAAGAATATTGGGCGGCACCGGCTCCGCGACCTGCTGGAGCCGGTGCAGGTGTCCCAGTTGGTGATCGCGGGGCTGCCCGACCATTTTCCATCGCTCAAAAGCCTCGAACTCCATCCGACCAACCTGCCGGTCCAACCCAATTCACTCGTCGGACGCGGGCAAGAAGTAGCCGCCGTTCGGGCGATGCTCGGGCGTGATGACATCCGGCTCATCACGTTGACGGGAGTGGGCGGCACCGGCAAGACCCGGCTCGGGCTCCAGGTCGCCGCGGAGCTGTCGGAGGCGTTCGCGGACGGGGTGTTCTTCGTCGATCTGGCTCCCATTGCGGACGCGAGTCTGGTTCTGCCGACGATCGCCACGACGCTCGGCGTGCGAGAGGGGGGCGGGCAGTCGCTACGGGATGCGTTGGTGGCCTACCTGGCCGAGAAGCGCCTGCTGCTGGTGCTCGACAACTTCGAGCAGGTCCTGGACGCGGCTGTGGAGAT
>JACDBO010000411.1 GCA_013694885.1 Chloroflexia bacterium
CGTCGGATCGGTCACGGGGAGGGCATGCCTAGAAAACGACGATTGCGCGCACTGACCCCCTCTTCAACCAATTCGGAACACATGCGAAAGGATTACCCCACGTGGCGTGGGGACATACTTGGTTTCAGCGCGCTATGTATACGCCGTACCGGTTCATCCCCACATGAGTGGGGAATCTTCGCATCAAGCGTTGTTGCCAAATTTGCCCTGTAGGCGACCGACAACTCAGACCATACAGATTTCCAGCAGATTTGTCAAGGTACGATGTATACATAGGACTGCGGACGCAGGGCGACGGCACATGACAGAGGGCGCGCAGTGTTCGGGGCGGTGATTGACGGTTGCGGTTGCAGATGCCACAGGCACAAGGCGCGCAACGCTTTGCTAGAGTTATGGGTACATAGCCGGTAGTTCGCCAGCATCGAAGCCACGATCGGAGAGTGCCGATGTCCATTGATCAAGTCCAAGTCGTCCCTGCGGGGGCGACGTTGCCGGATGCGCGGGGGCGGTTTGGGCGGTTTGGGGGGCAGTTTGCGCCGGAGACGCTGATGCCGGCGCTGGCGGAGTTGGTCGCCGCCTACGAGGAGGCGCGGGCCGATCCGGCGTTCCAGGCGGAGATCGACCGGTTGGCGGCGCACTACGTGGGACGCCCCACGCCGCTCTACGAGGCCACGCGGCTCGCCGGGGAGAGTGGCGGCGCCCGCATCTTCCTCAAACGGGAGGACCTGGCGCACACCGGGGCGCACAAGATCAACAACGCGCTGGGGCAGTCGCTGCTCGCCAGGCGGATTGGCAAGCCGCGGGTGATCGCCGAGACCGGCGCCGGGCAACACGGCGTCGCCACCGCCACCGCCTGCGCGCTGCTGGGGCTGGAGTGCGTCGTCTACATGGGTGAGGTCGATGTCCAGCGGCAGTCGCTGAATGTCTTCCGCATGAAGCTGCTCGGCGCCGAGGTGATCCCGGTCAGCTCCGGTTCGCGGACACTCAAGGACGCGATCAACGAGGCGATCCGCGACTGGGTGACCAACGTCGAGACCACCTTCTACGTCTTCGGCACCGTCGCCGGGATGCATCCGTACCCGATGCTGGTTCGCGACTTCCAGGCGGTGATCGGCCGCGAGGCGCGGGCGCAGATGCTGGAGCAGACCGGCAAGCTGCCGGACGCGCTGGTCGCCTGCGTCGGCGGTGGCTCGAACGCGATGGGGTTGTTCTACCCGTTTATCGCGGATGAGTCGGTCGAGATCATCGGCGTCGAGGCGGGTGGGCATGGCCTCGACTCCAAGGCGCACGCGGCGACGCTGGTGGCCGGGAGCGAGGGGGTGCTGCACGGCTCGTGGTCGTACGTACTGCAGGACGACGACGGGCTGATCGTGGAGACGCACTCGATCTCGGCGGGTCTCGACTACCCCGGCGTCGGTCCCGAACTCTCGTGGCTCAAGGACGCCGGTCGGGCGCGCTTCGTGGCGATCACGGATGCGGAGGCGCTGGAAGGCTTCAAGCTGCTCTGCCGGACCGAGGGCATCATCCCGGCGCTGGAGACGAGTCACGCGGTGGCCTACGCCGCCCGTCTGGCCCGCGAGATGTCGCCGGAGCAGTCGATCCTGGTCAACCTCTCGGGGCGGGGCGACAAGGACATGCACACGGTCGCTGACGCGCTGGGTGTGCGCCTGTGAGTGCGTCGTCGCCGGCCACAACATCGACGGAAGACCGGCTGGCCGGGAGCCGCCGGGCCGGGAGTCGCCTGGCCGGAATGTTCGCGCGCTGCCGGGCAGAGGGGCGGACGGCGCTGGGTCCGTTCGTCACCGCCGGTTACCCAAGCATGGAAATCTGCGAGCGGTTGATCCCGGCGATTGTGGAAGGCGGCGCCGACTTCCTCGAGATCGGGGTGCCGTTCTCCGACCCGCTCGCCGACGGGACGACGGTGCAGCGGACCAGCCAGAAAGCGCTCGAAAACGGGACGCGGCTGAAGCACTGTATCGCGCTGGCGCGGACGGTGCGCGAGCGGCACGGCGTCGAGATTCCGCTGCTGCTGATGGGCTACTACAACCCGATCCTGCGGTACGGGATCGAGCGGTTCGTGGTCGACAGCGCGGCGGCCGGGGTCGACGGCTTTATCGTGCCCGACCTGCCGGCCGAGGAGAGCGATGACCTGCTGGCCGCCTGCCGCATGCACGGGCGCGACCTGATCTTCCTGCTGGCACCGACGAGTACCGAGCGGCGGATCGAGGACGTGGCCAGCCGGGGCAGCGGCTTCATCTACTGCGTCTCGCTGATCGGGGTGACCGGCGCCCGCGACCAGCTGGCGACCGGGCTGGCCAGCTACCTAGAGCATATCCGCGCCCACACGACCCTGCCGCTGGCTGTCGGGTTCGGTATCTCGACACCGGCGCACGTCCGCGAGGTCGGGGAGCACGCTGAAGGCGTGATCGTGGCCAGCGCGTTGATCAACTATCTGGACACGCTGCCGGAGGCCGAGCAACCGGCAGGAGCCACGCAGTTCGTCCGCTACCTGCGCGGCGAGGGGGAGCTGGAGGGGTAGTGAGGATAAACCGGTCGGCCATGAGGCGAACGCGGGCCTGAAGACCCGCGCTCAACAAGGAAGCCTCTTCGAGGCTGTGAGGACGAGGGGCGGTGCTCTCTCGTTCGGTTCGTACCTTGAGCGCGATGCCTTTCGGCCTTTGCATGGCAGGCAAGGTCATATACCGATCATCAAGAGGGACGAAACACCACCGATGAAAAATGCCGACACGCGGGCCCTCGTTGGGCAGAGCATGATGTTCCGGTTCGAAGGGCCGGTGTTGACGGACGAGGCCAAGCGCGCGTTCGGGCGGGTGCTGCCGGCTGGAGTGCTCTTCTTTGCCGACAACATCACGAGCCGGGCGCAGGTCCACGCGCTGTGCGGTGAGCTGCAAGCGGAGGCGCGGCGGCTGGGGCTGCCGCCGCTGCTGATCGCGGTCGATCAGGAGGGCGGGCTCGTCAGCCGGTTGCCGGTCGACTTCGTGACGGTGCCGAGCGCGATGGCGCAGTCGGCGACCGGCGATCCGGCGGACATCGAGGCGTGCGCCCGGATCACCGGCGAGCAGTTGCTGGAGGTCGGGATCAACCTCGACTACGCACCGACACTGGACATCAACATCCATCCCGAGAACTCGGTGATCCGCACGCGCTCGTTCGGCGACACGGTCGAGCGGGTGACGGCGGGTGGGCTGGCGACGATCCGCGGCCTGACTGCCGCCGGGGTGATCCCGACCGTGAAGCATTTTCCGGGGCATGGCGACACCCACGTCGACTCCCACCTCGGGCTGCCGACGATCGCGCACGGTCTGGAGCGGTTGCGCGCGGTGGAGCTGGCGCCTTTCCGGGCGGCGATCGCGGCCGGGGTGCCGGCGGTGATGTCCGCGCACATCGTCTTTCCGGCGCTCGACGAGCACCCGGCGACGCTCTCGAACCGGGTGCTGACCGGGTTGCTTCGCGAGGAGCTGGGGTTCGAGGGGGTGGTCTTCACGGACTCGCTCTCGATGGACGCCATCGCCACGCGCTACGGCGTCGGCGACGGCTCGGACCGCGCCAAGCTGGCTGGGGTCGATGTGCTCGAATCGAATGAGTCGCTGGCGGATCAGATCGATCGCGTCGAGGCGATGGCCGCCGCACTCGAAGACGGTCGCGTGCCGCGTGCGGTCTTCGCCGGGAGCGCCGGGCGGGTGGCAGAACTCCGTGAGCGGTTCCACTTGTGCCACGACGTGCCGCCGCTGGCCGAAGCGGTGCCTGAACGCGCCACGCGGGTGCGCGACATCGCCCGGCGGAGTATCACGGCGCTCGGTGCCTTCACGCCGATCGCGGGCGCGACCCGGCTGGTGGTGGTTGATTTTCAGCGGTACCGCTCCTCGGAAGCGGAGGATCCAGTTCACCGGGCGCAGGTGATGCGGGAGGCAATCGGTGCGGCCTTCCCGCGAGGGGCGGCGGTAGCGCTCAGCCATGAGCCGCGCGAGGATGAGGTGAGGCGGGCGACGGCGGCGATGAGGGATGTCGAGGTGGTCGTGGTGGTCACGCGCGATGCGTGCGACCTGCCCGCGCAGGCGGCGCTGGCGCGGCGGATCATTGGCACGCGTTCAGCAGGGACGCCGGTGATCCACGTTGCGGCGCGTGGACCGTACGACGCCGGTCTGCTCGGTGAGGTGAGCGCGACGCTGCTCTGCTACGGGGACCCGGCGGTGTCGCTGCTCGCGGTCGTGGATGTACTCGCCGGCCGGGCGCGGGCGGGCGGTACGCTGCCGGTCGCTCTGTCGGGCGCCGGTGCTGACTGAGGCGGCGGGATCCCTGAGGGCGTGTATTATTGAAGGGCATTGGTGGACGCCGGCAATGGAGCCTGGGCGCGAGCCGAGATCCCGCCGAAGGGCCGAGGAGCGAGGGCCGAGGGCCGAGACGGAAAGCGCCTCGGTCGTTGCGCGTTGGCCCTCGGCCTTTTTTCAAAGGGAATGCGCCGCGCCCGAGGGCATCTCTGGTTCCAATTCAACTCGTCGCCCGTCAACGAGAGATTTCTCGCTGCGGCTCGAAATGACCATGTTGGGGCAATCCGAACGGTAGGATGGATCTTCTGAGGCGGGATGCGAGGTGAGGGACAGAGGGTGAGGAATGGGGAAGGATGACTGCTGACACATCGCGGCCGCTCGTCTGCCGGGGCATCCGCGGCGCGACGACGGCGGCAACCAACACCGCCGAGGATATCCTCGAAGCGACACAGGAGCTGGTGACGGCCCTGATCCGGCTCAACGAGCTGGACACCGACGATATCGCCAGTGCGTTTTTTACGACGACGCCGGATCTGACCGCGATGTTCCCGGCGATGGCGGCGCGGGACTTCGGTTGGACCGAGGTGCCGATGATCTGCGCGCACGAGATGGCCGTGCCCGGCGCGCTGACCAAGGCCGTCCGCGTGCTGATCCACGTTAATACGACGCGGGACGCCGCCGAGATCCGCCATGTCTATCTGAAGGGCGCGCGTCAACTCCGGCCGGAGTGGGGCATCCCGGAAGCCGAGTTGGCCGAACTGACCGGAGCCGCTGTCGCCGCTCATGATGGCGAGGCCGAGCGAATCTCGGTCACGGCCCCACCAACCTGACCCCTATCCCCCATCCCCTCTGCAAAGGAGCACGACGTGATTATTGTGATGAAGCCAGGGAGCGGCCAGGAGCTAATCGACCCGGTGATCGAGCGGGTGCGCGAGCTGGGTCTCAACGTTCACCTGAGCGCCGGCGAGGAGCGGACGATCATCGGGGTGGTCGGTCTGCCACTGCCGCCGACGCTGGACGAGATGCTCGAGGTCTACCCCGGTGTCGAGCAGGTGGTCCGCGTGACCAAGAAGTTCAAGCTGGCCGGCTGGGACTTTCATCCGAACAAGACCGTGTTCCAGGTCGGCGAGGCGACCATCGGTGGGGACGAGGTGACGCTGATCGCCGGGCCGTGCTCGGTCGAGAGCGAGGAGCAGACGCTTGAGACGGCGCGGGCGGTGCGCGCCGCGGGCGCCACGCTGCTGCGGGGCGGCGCCTACAAGCCGCGCACCTCGCCGTACGAGTTCCGGGGGCTGGGCGAGCGTGGTCTGGAGATTCTGGCGGCGGCGCGGGAAGAGACGGGGCTGGGGATCATCACCGAAGTGATGACGCCGGGCGATGTCGAAACAGTCGGCCGGTACACCGACATCTTCCAGATCGGCGCCCGCAACTGCCAGAACTACCTGCTGCTCGAGGAAGTGGGCAAGGCCGGCAAGCCGGTGATGCTCAAGCGCGGACTCTCGATGATGATCGAGGAGTGGTTGCTGGCGGCCGAGTACGTGATGGCGCAGGGCAACCCGGACGTGATCCTGTGCGAGCGCGGTATCCGCACCTTCGAGACGGCGACGCGCAACACGCTCGACGTCAGCGCGGTACCGGTGGTGCAGAGCCTGTCGCACCTGCCGGTCTTCGTCGACCCGAGCCACGCCGCCGGCAAGCGCCCGTTCGTCGCCCCGCTGGCGCTGGCGGCGGTGGCGGCTGGGGCGGACGGGCTGATCGTCGAGGTCCACCCCAACCCGGACCACGCCCTGTCGGACGGCGCCCAGTCGCTCGATTTCGCCGAGTTCCGCGAACTGACGCCGCGCCTCGCCGCCGTGGCCAACGCCATCGGCCGATCGCTGCCGGTGCCGGAGGGCGTGTCGGTCTAAGCGCGACCGGGAACGTGTCGATTTTCGATTGCCGGGGCAGATGGCATCCGCCCATCGACCGAGTTTGATCGATCAGTCTCCCAGCGGGTAGGGGCGCACGGCGTGCGCCCCTACGATCGATGAGCGCTTATGCACACCGCTCCAACCCGAAGTATTCACGTATTGCCTTCGATCAGCCACCCTCTCCGGCCGGATTGCGCCGAGATGTTGACGAGGGTTACACACGATAGGTCGCTCCTTGCCGCATGATGGAGAAGGGC
>JACDBO010000468.1 GCA_013694885.1 Chloroflexia bacterium
GACCCTCTCGATCGCCGGTCGAACCTGGATCAACTCGGACGGCAAGCGGAACTTCCCCAGTGGCGAAATCTTCACTGGACCGGTCGAAGACTCCGTCAACGGCACAATCCGGTTCAGCTTCCCGGTCGTCACCGCCGGGCGCGAGATCAACGACATTCGTTTGCGGTTCGCGGACGGCAAGGTCGTCGATGCCAGCGCCACCAAGCACGAGGAGTACCTGATCCGAACGCTCGACACCGACGACGGCGCACGCTTTCTCGGCGAGTTCGCCTTCGGCACCAATTTCTCGATCACCCGCTTCACCAAGAACATCCTCTTCGACGAGAAGATCGGCGGCACGGTCCACATGGCGGTCGGCGGCGGGTACCCGGAGACGGGCAGCACCAACAAATCGGCCATCCACTGGGACATGATTTGCGACCTGCGCCAAGGTGGCCGCGTCGACGTCGACGGCCAGCCCTTCCTGCGCGCTGGAAAGTTCGTGGTATAGCGTCGACTCAAAGGAGAGCTATGGGAGAACTGGATGCCAGAGAGGGATTACCTTGTCGTGCTCAGAGGAGCCGTGCAGAACCCTAGGAACATTCTGCGTGTCCGCATCGTCACCGATCGTGGCGCGGTCGTTGATTTCGCTGCCCAGTATGAGGCGACAATAGAGCGCCGGGCATATCCGGTCGTGCGGCATGATGGGAGCCATGGGCAAGGGCATCGCGATCCGCTCGATCGCCGAGGTGAATCGGTACGAAAGGAATGGCTGCCGGAGCACTTGACACTCGCCCAATCCTTGACGCTCGGCATTCGCGACGTCATGGAGCATTGGAACGGGTATCGGGACGCTTTCTTGCAGCGCGGACTTTTCAACTGGAGTGAGCGATGACGACCTCCACAGACGTAGACCGGGAAACCGCGTCGATGGTTCCCAAAAATCTTGAACTTGCCAGGCGATTCACCTTGTCCATCTTCGAGGATCCATCGCTCCTGGACGATATTCCCGATGGGATCACGCTTGTGCTCATTCCCGACGACCATGACGAACTCGCCCAAGCCAACTTGGACATCGCCGTTGGCTCTGCTCGCTCTGGCAGGGACGTGCTGATTCGGCACATTCGACCCGCTGAACTCCCGGATTAATTGGCGTTCCCAAACGTGCATGGCGTCCGCGTCTCAAGTGTCGGGCCGACACCCGTCCGTGCGGTTGCGTGTGGCTTCGCGAACCGAGTAGCCTTCACCCATGAGCACGAAGACCGCCCTGATTATCGGGGCAGGCCCAGCCGGGCTGACCGCCGCATTTGAACTGCTGAAGCGAACCGATATCCATCCCGTCGTCTATGAAGCCAGCGATGCGATAGGGGGCATTTCCCAAACCATCAATTACAAAGGCAACCGAATGGACATCGGTGGCCACCGCTTCTTCTCCAAATCCGACCGGGTGATGGCCTGGTGGCAGGACATCCTGCCGCTGCAAGGGGCGGACGACGACGAGGAAGAGCAGACCATCGACATCGCCTATCAGCGGAAGCACCGCAGCATCACCCTGCCGAAGAACGGCCCGCACCCGGACGCCACCGACAACGTCATGCTGGTGCGGGCCCGTCTATCGCGCATCTATTCGTTCAAGAAGTTCTTCGACTATCCCGTCGCGCTGAACGCGACCACGATCCGTAACCTCGGTCCCGTCCGCATGGCCAAGATCGGCGTCAGCTACACCCTGGCGCGGGTTCGCCCGATCAAACCCGAGCGCACCCTCGAAGAGTTCATGATCAACCGCTTCGGGCGAGAGCTCTACCTCACCTTCTTCAAGGACTACACCGAGAAAGTCTGGGGCGTGCCCTGCAACGAGATCGACTCGGAGTGGGGTGCCCAGCGGATCAAGGGACTCTCGCTCACCAAGGCGGTGCTCCACGCCCTCAAGCAGCCATTCCAGCGACGTTCCTCAATCAGCCAGAAGGACACCGAGACGAGCCTGATCGAGCAGTTCATGTACCCGAAGTTGGGTCCTGGGCAGATGTGGGAAGAAGTCGCGCGCCGGGTCGAACTTGAAGGCGGCGAGGTCCACATGCGCCAAAAGGTCGTCGCCCTCGCCCACGATGGCGCGACGGTGACCGGTGCGACAGTGGTCGATGAGGAGACAGGTCACGCCCGGCAGGTCGCGGCGGACTACGTCTTCTCGACCATGCCGGTCAAGGAGCTGATCGCCGGGCTCGGCTGCTCGGTGCCGCCAGATGTCAAGGCGGTCGCCGACGGTCTCCTCTACCGCGACTTCATCACGGTCGGCGTCCTGATGCGCCGGCTCGCCCTGCCCGGTGGGGTCGGGGACACCAACATCGTCCCCGACAACTGGATCTACATCCAGGAACGCGACGTCAAACTCGGTCGCCTCCAGGTCTTCAACAACTGGAGTCCCTACCTCGTCGCCGATCCCAACACCGTCTGGCTCGGGCTGGAGTATTTCTGCAACGAGGGCGACGAGCTCTGGACCAAGAGCGATAACGAGTTCTTTCGCTTCGCGGTGGACGAGCTGGCGCGCATCCACATCATCGACAAAAACGACGTCCTCGACGGCACGGTCGTGCGCGTCAAGAAGACCTACCCGGCCTATTTCGGCACCTACAACCACTTCGACAAGATCCGGGACTACACCGATCGCTTCGAGAACCTCTATCTGCTCGGCCGCAACGGCATGCATCGGTACAACAACGCCGACCACTCCATGCTGACGGCGATGACCGCGGTCGACAACATCGTCAACGGCGAGCGGGACAAAGAGAACGTCTGGTCCGTCAACACCGAATCCGAGTACCACGAGGAGAAGTGACGCGCTTCTCCCGACTCCCAACGAGACTAACTCCACCAACGTAGAAGGCAGGGTGATACAATAAGACGGTAGCGATTGTCGCTACCGTCTTATTGTCATTCTGGGCAGCAAGGAGCACAGGAAATGATTCAGCAGCAACTGCGCCGGTCCGGGAACAGTCTGGTCGTCACCATCCCCAAGGAAGAAGTCGAGCGCCTTGGCATCCGCGAGGGCCAGCTCGTCGCCCTCGAAATCACCCCGCTGGAAACGCGCCCGGTGCTTCGTTCTGACGTGCGCAAGGTTCTCGAAGAAAGTCGCGAGGAGATCATGCCGGCGCTGCGCTACCTTGCGGAGCATTGAGCGTTGGCGCGCAGAGTGGGGAAGTTCAGATGACCGTCGAGTATTTGTCAGTCGCCGACATGATGGCGATCTACTACGCAGTGATGGAGGAGATGGGTGAACGCCCAGCGGCACTGGTCCGGGAGGCTGCCCTCGAAAGCGCGGTGCATCGTCCTCGCGCGGCTGCCTATTACGCGGAGGCGAGCCTTGCGGAGCAGGCCGTGGAACTCGGAATTGGGATCGCGCTGGCTCATCCTTGGGTCGATGGCAACAAGCGTTGTGCTTTCCGCTCGATGATGGCGTTTCTCAGCCTCAACGGTGTCGAGGTTCCGCGGCCGAGGGCAGAGGCATACCTGGCGGTCGCGCGACAACTTGAGCAAATCGTCGCCGCCAGCGGCACCAATCGCGATGAACGGACTCGGTTGCTCATCGACGAGCTGAGCGGTTGGGCCACAGCGGCGACCGGAGAGTGATGACGTCGGACATCGACGCGGAGTGGTCGCCCGCGACGGACCTGCTGCTCACCGCCGCACTGGCGGACGATGCGGCGCGCGAAATCCGGTGGCTCCTGCTTGGTTGTGCGCCCGCCCTGGCGACGGCGCTGGCCGAGGCGGCGCCCAACGCTCAGGTGCGGTGGGTTGCCGCCGACGTGCGGGAGTTCACGGCGCTCGAACACGCGGTCGATGCCCGAGGCACCCAGACGATCGAGCTGCGCGACGATCCGGTACAACCGATGAGTGCGGCGGAGAGCTTCGAGGTCGTCGCGATCCACGCGCCGGCGGATCGCGCGTTGGCCCGGCGCTGGCTTGTGACGGCTCACCTGGCGCTAGCACTCGGCGGCACCTTGTCCGTGGTCGGCGCGAACGCGGCGGGGATCCGCTCGGTGATCGCCGACGCGACCCGGCTCTTTGGCGCGCCAACCATGGTCGACTACCGTCGCCACCATCGTGTCGCCCGCTGGACCCGGGTTCTGGACGCGGAAGAGAACCCGCCCGACTGGTTGGCGCACCCCGGAATCGCGCCGGGAACATGGCGGCACATGGTGGCCGCGGTGCGAGGGACGGAGCTGCGGCTGGACTCGCTGCCGGGCACGTTCGCCGCTGGTCGCCTCGACACCGGCACCGCCCTGCTGCTGGAGCACCTCGCGGTCGGGCACGGCGAGCGGGTGCTCGATGTTGGGTGCGGTGCCGGCGTCGTCGGTCTGGTTGCCGCCCGCCTCGGCGCGGGGTGGATCGATCTGGTCGATGTCGATCTCGCCGCCGTGGCCACCGCTCGTCACAACCTTGCGCTCAACGAGGTCGCGAACGGGCGGGCCCTGCCAAGCGATACCTACGAGGCCGTGCACGGAGAGCGCTACGATCTGATCCTCAGCAACCCACCCTTCCATCGCGGCAAGCGTGTCGACCACGACATGCCCGAGCGCCTCATCGCCGGGGCGCCCGCGATGCTCGTTCCCGGTGGTCGCGTGCGCATCGTCGCCAACGCCTTCCTCCGCCACGACGCCCTGATGCGTCGCGTATTCGCGCGCGTCGAAGTCGTCGCCGCCACCCGCCAATACCATGTGCTCGAGGCCACCCGCCCGCGCGAAAAATGAGCCCGTGAGCAAGGCGGGGACGGGAACACTCGGATTATCACCGCGGACCTTGACATCTCCCCAATCCGTAACTATCATCG
>JACDBO010000422.1 GCA_013694885.1 Chloroflexia bacterium
CGAACGCGCGGTCGACGAGCGCCAACGCCGAGGCGAGCACAATCGGCACGGTCGAGGTCGTGAACGACGGAAACCGGATCGCCCGAAACCAGACCTGCCACCGAAGGGCCGAGGGCCGAGGGCCTAGGGCCGAGAACGTAACCGGCTCGGTCCTCGGCCCTCGGTCCTCGGCCTTCCGTCTTTCCACCACCTACTCCGCCCCGCGCCACGGGATCGCCACTCGTTCGATCACATCGAGTAGCAGCGTCAGCGCCCAGCCCATCAAGCCGGTGACGATCAGACCGACGAGCATCGCCTTGATCTGAAGCGTCTGGTAACTCTCCCAGATCAGATACCCAATACCTCGGCCCGGCGAGAGAAACTCCGTGCCGACGATGACGATCAGCGCGAAGCCGAGCGCCAGCCGCAGCCCGGTGAAGATCGCCGGCAGCGCGCCAGGAAGCGCCACCGTCAGGAAGAGCTCGAAGCGACTGGCGCCGAGGTTGCGCGCCACGTCGCGGTACATCGGGTCGATGGCCAGCACGCCGCCCATCGTGTTGAGGACGACGAGGAAGAAGATCGAGATGGCGACGATGACCAGTTTGGAGAGCTCGCCGATACCGAAGGCGATGATCACCAGCGGCAGCACGGCGATCTTGGGCACGGCGTAGATCGCCGCGGCGAGCGGCATGAAGAAGACGCGCACCGGCCAGAAGAGACCCATCGCCAGTCCAAGGGCTACCCCCGGCACGGCTCCCAGCAGGAAACCGCCGAGGATCCGCAGCAGGCTGATCCTGATGTCTCCGAGCAGATCGTCCTCACGGACCAGGCGGGTCACGGTTTCGCCCAGTGTCGACGGCGCCGGCCAGAAGATGGGGTCGAGCCGCCCGGCGCGGGCCAGCGCCTCCCAGATACCGAGGATCAGCAGCGGCGCGGCGATGGTGAGCGCCAGCTCGATGGCGCGGCGGCGTCGCATCACCGTGGCCCCGCTTCACGCATCTGACGGGCGGCCGTCACTTCCTCGCGAAGCATCGCCCAGGTCGTCGTGAACATTTCGGCGAAGGCCGGGTCGGAGCGCACGGCCGTCAGCGAGCGCGGCCGGGCGAAGGGCACCTCGAGCGCCGCGCGGATCGTCCCTGGCTGCGCGCTCATCACCAGGATGCGGTCGGCGAGGATCATCGCCTCGTCGATGGAGTGGGTGACGAACAGGACCGTCTTTCCCGTCGTCTCCCAGATGCGCAGCAATTCTTCCTGCAACAGGAACCGCGTCTGCTCGTCCAGAGCCCCGAACGGTTCGTCCATCAGCAGCAGATCGGGGTCGACCGCCAGGGCGCGGGCGATGGCCACGCGCTGGCGCATCCCTTCCGAGATCTGGTGTGGATACGCGCGCGCGAAGCTCGTCAGGCCGACCGTCCGCAACAACTCGTCGGCGGCCTTGCCGCGCCGTGCGCGACGAACGCCGCGCAACTTGAGCCCGTACGCCACGTTCTGGCGCACGGTCAGCCACGGAAAAACCGACCGCCCTTGAAACACGAGCGCGTTCGTCGGTCGCCCGCCATCGACGCGCTCGACCGCGACGGCGCCCGAGGTCGGCCGGTCGAGACCGGCGACCAGCCGCAGCAGGGTCGACTTGCCGCAGCCGGACGGCCCGACGATGGCGCAGAACTCCCCCGGCGCGACGGTCAGGTCGACATCGTGGATGGCTTCGACCGGCCCGGTCGGCGTCTCGAAGCGCCGCTCCAGCCCGCGCGTCACGACCGAGGCGCCCCGCTGACCGGCCGCGACCGTGGCCCCCGCCGGTGAAGTGATGCGTTGTCCGATTGCCGCCTCGGCCATAGAGGTGTCGTGCGCCTCTCACCGTGTGAATGCCGGTGGCGATCCCCGCTGTAGGGGCGGAGCCGTGTCTCCGCCCTCGTGAGTCGCCGACCAGTGTCGATGTTGCGGACCGTCGTGGTTTCCGCGTTCCTGTTCAATCCGCGCGAGGGCAGACACATGGGTCTGCCCCTGCCAGGATGCAGACATCCCCATCTTCGTCACGGGACGCCGCGTCAGTCGCCCAAACGCGCGCGCGCCTCGATTACGTACTGGTCATCGACGAGCGTGGCCGGGTCAAGGTTCTGGTCGTAATCGAGCTGACCGCGCTCGCGGAAGAACTGCTGCAACGTGGACAGGCTGGTCAGGTCGATCGTCCCGTCCGGGGCGTAGACCGGCTTGACCGAGCTGGCGATGAGCGAAGCCGGCACGTTCGTGTATTGCTCGATGATCGCTAGGTTGACCGGGTCATTGAAGTTGGAGGTCAGGTCGCGCGCCGCCTTCAGGTAGCCGGCGACGAGGCCCGCGGCGGCGTCCGGGTTCTCCGCCAGGAACACATCGTTGCCGAAGATCACGGTGGGCTGGATGTTCTGCACCGGGAAGTCGGTGGCGAGGCGGACGGCGATGCCTTCCTGCTCGGCGCGGCTTGCCAGCGGCTCCCCGATCATGGCGCCGGCGATGGCGCCGGATTGGAGCGCGGTGACCGCGTCGGGGAAGGCGAGCGTCTGCAAGTCGATGTCGTCGAGTGTCAATCCTGCTGTCCCGAGTGCCTGGGACAGCCAGTATTCGGTGGCGCCGCGGGCGTTGACCGAGACTCGCTTGCCGGCGAGGTCGGCGACGCTGGCGATCTCACCCCCTTCGCAGGCCGCTCGCGAGATCATCAGCGGCGTCGCCACCGGCGACCCCTCGGCGTGCCCCGGTGCGATGATCGTCAGCGGCAGACCCTGGTTGGCGCCGTTCCAGAAGGCTGGACCCACTCCGGCGATCCCGGCGTCGAACTCGCCGGTGGCCGTCAGCACCACCATGTCCGAACCACCGGCCAACGCCTGGAGCTCGACATCGAGTCCCTGCTCGGCAAAATAGCCCTTCTCCCTGGCGACGAAGACCGGCGCGAAGATGGACGCCGGAGTGTAGCCCATCGTGACCTGCGTCGCGCCGTCGGGCACCTGGACGGGTGGGATGCCGGGCGCCGGCTCGGCATCCGCCGCCGGTGTCGCTAATGGCGCGGGTGTGCAAGAGACGGGTGTGCTCTGCTGGGCGGCGACGCCCGGAACCACGAGCAGCGTCAACAGCGCCAGCAACGAGGCGAATCGATGAAAACGAGCGGGCATCGAGGACTCCCTGACGACAGAGGCGCCGTGCGGCGTTGAGGGCGCGCGACCGGCGCGTCTGCCGGTTCCCGCCGGGTAGTATACCGCCGCTAAGGGTCTATTGTGATGAAATGAACAATGCCGACATTTGGTAGGGACGGACCCGTATGTCCGCCCTCGTCGGTCGCCGATCAATGACGATGTTGCGGACCTGTGTGGTTTCTACGTCTTATGTTGGTTCCTGGCAGTGCGGACACACGGGTCCGCCCCTACCAGGCGAAGGGGTTTGGCTCCCAGGAACGTGCAGCTTAATGGACGGCCTGGAGCGTAATCATCGGCTTGTAGGCGTTGCTTTGCGGTTCGTCCACGACGCCGTTGTGGCG
>JACDBO010000427.1 GCA_013694885.1 Chloroflexia bacterium
GCGTCGTACCGGTCGGGTTGTGGAACGTCGGGATCGTGTAGATGATCTTGGCGCGGGGCTCGGCGACGAGAATGCGGGCCAGCGCCTCGACATCCATCCCGTGCTCGTCGAGCGGCACCGGGGCGAAGCGCGTCTCGTAGGCGCCGAAGGTCTCCAGGGCGCCGAGGAAGGTCGGGTTCTCGACGAGGACGACATCGCCGGGGTCGAGCATCACCTTGGAGGCCAGCTCGATCCCCTGGGTACTGCCGGCGGTGACGATGATGTCCTCCGCCGTCGCCTCTATGCCGCGATGGCCCATCCGCGCCGCGATCAGCTCGCGCAGCGGCGGAAAGCCGGCCGACTCGCCGTAGCCGAGCGAACCGGGCGCCGTTTGCCACGCCTCGATCGATGCCTCGCGCAGCCGCGCCACCGGCATCTCCGCCGGCGACGGCGCGCCATCGCCGAAGTAGATCGGATCCGGGTGCCGCGCGAACAGCGTCAGGATGTTCGTCCAGATCGACGGACCATAGACCGCCGTCCGCCTCGCCACCCGGCCGCGCAACGCCGCTCCCACCTCGTCTCGCGGCGGCGCCACGGTGCTCAATGTCTCCGTCGCCACACTTGGCTCTTCAATCGTCTCCGCCATCTCAGTCCTCAGTCCTCAGTCCTTCGTCCGTCAGGACGATCTCCAGCCGCTTGTTGCTCTTGCCTTTGGAGCGCGTGCCGACGACCTTCAGGCCGCCGACTTCGCGCGTGTTGGCGACATGGGTGCCGCCGTCGGCCTGGAGGTCCAGCCCGACGATCTCGACGGTGCGGATCTCGCTGATCCCCGGTGGCAGCAGGTTGATCTTGGTGCGGATCAGGTCGGGAATCTGGAACGCCTCGTCGCGAGGCAGAATCGCCACGCGGACATCGCGTTCGGCGGCGAACTCATCGTTGGCGTGCCGCTCGATCTCCGCAACCCGCTCCGGCGTGAACTCGGCACTCTCCATCTCGAAGTCCATCCGTGCCTTGTCCGGGCCCATGTTGCCGCCCGTCACCTGCGCGCCGTAGTCGCGGAAGACGACGCCGCAGAGGACGTGGAGCGCGGTGTGGGTGCGCATCAGCCGGTAGCGCGTGTCCCAGTCCAGTTCGGCGTGGACCGCCGTGCCCGCTTCCGGGTGGGTGTCTCCGGAGAGAATATGCACTACACGCGGGCCGTCCTTGCGGACGGCCGTGACTTGCCACGCGCGATCGTGAGTCCGCAGGGTGCCGGTGTCGCAGGGCTGACCGCCACCACCCGGATAAAAGGCGGTGTGGTTGAGCACCACCGAGCCGCGGTCGTGATCCACGGCGACCACGCGGGCGTCGAACTCCCCCACATAGCTATCGATCTGATAGATCAGCTCGGTGGCACCGTCCGCCGGGTGGCGCTCGCTCATCGTCCATCCTCCACCACAACCAAAGCGGCCGGCGCGCCGCCGACCTGGCCGGATAATAGGGGCGAGTGCCGCCTGTCAACAACTTTTCGTCTCTGCGGCCAGGCGAACCTCGGCGCCGCCTCGTCAGCGTCGTACCGGGTTGGTATTGAAACGCTTGCGTCGACGCACGTCGCTTGCTATGCTGTGTAAGTGTACGTACACCATGACAAGAGGTGCTGGACCGCCATGCCGCCGGTGGCCAGTGGTCTATCGAAGATCATCCCGAGCGCGTCTCCCGCCGCTCGCTTGGGGCGGAGGGAGATCATGACTGCCACGCAAACGAAGGTTCGAGGGTCGAGGGCCGAGTGCCGGGGGAGATACTGTCTTGTCCGCTCAACGGTCGGCCGAAGGACGAAAGGCGAAGGCCGAGCCAGTTACGTTCTCGGCCCTTCGTCCGCGGGCGGGCTCGCCACGCTCTACGCCGCGCGGATGACGAGATCCGGCGCCCTAGCGGCTCGGGCCGGGGCGCGGACGCGATCGCGTCAACCCGGTGTCGTCCCTCGCCCAGTTATCCTGATCGGGCGAGGGACGATTGCCCACGCGGCAGCGCTGCCCCCGGACCCGCGGCGCACCTATCGCCGGTTGCGCGCCGGTGGGCCGATGCCGCGCCTCTTGCCGCGGCGCACGACACGGAGAGTGCGCCCTGGCGTTGCTCGACGTACCGGGACCAGCCGCTTTCCCCAGTGGGGGGTGTCGCCGCGA
>JACDBO010000434.1 GCA_013694885.1 Chloroflexia bacterium
GGTGCGGTCACCTCCCAGTTCGCGCAGCACCTGCGGGCGGTACTCGACTGGCCGCTCGGCGTGACGCGGTTGACGGGCGGCGCGGTGGCCACGGTCAACCTGCTCGGGCCCCGCGACGGAAGCGATCCCCGCAATCGGATCGCGGCGGCATTGGCCGTGCCCGGCACCCAGGTCCATCTCTACGGCAAAGCGGCCCGACCTGGACGGAAACTCGGCCACGTCACCGTTGTCGCCGAAGAGATCGAGGACGCTATCACCCGCGCGCGGGACGCGGCCGCGCGGCTGAGCGGCGAGCCGGTACCGGCAGGAGCGAGCTCATGAGCGTGGAACACAGCGGGCCGATCGTCGGTGTCGTCATGGGAAGTGATTCTGATTTACCGACGATGGAGGCGGCCATCGTGGCGCTCGGCGAGTTCGACGTTCCGAGCGAAGTTCGTATCCTCTCGGCGCATCGGACGCCGGACGCGATGCTGGCGTATGCGCGGACGGCCGAGGAGCGCGGGGTGGCGGTCATCATCGCCGGTGCGGGTGGCGCGGCGCACCTTCCGGGGATGATCGCCGCGGCGACACCGGTACCGGTGATCGGAGTGCCGGTGGTGGCGACGCCGCTGGCGGGGGTCGACGCGTTGCTCTCGATCGTCCAGATGCCCGCCGGGGTCCCGGTGGCGACCGTGGCGGTCGGTAACGCCCGCAATGCCGGCTTGCTGGCTGTGCGAATGCTCGGCATCGCCGATGGCGCCCTGCGGGACCGAATGCGCTCCTTCCAACAATCGCTCAGCGAGCGCGTCGCAGCGAAGGATGAGGCCATACGTTCCCGGTTCAATTTTCCGCCCGAAACCTCCTAGCGGATTGCTCACCGACGTATCTCAACACATAGGGGCGATGTGTCACATTCCGGTATCCGTCCGGGGTTGTGTGTCCACTAAATGTGTGCAAAGATTATCGACAGATACGTGGTCTGTGGGTTCGGATATCAAATGCGGAACATGAGAAGAGCGACGTGGGCGCGCGCTACGCCGGTTCCGCGCTGAAGTCGACAGGTCGCCTTTGTTATCGCCGTGGGTCAGGTGGGCCGTGGGAGGCGCGACCCGAAATTTAGGGCGCCGGGTGGCGTAATGTGGAGCGAGCGATGAGTACCCGGAAGCAGGAAATGGACGAGGAAGCAAATCTCGCGGCTGTGACGCCCGAGGTTGCGGACGGCGACGTGCTGCCCGTGAACAACTATCGCTACACGATGGCGGAGGCGGCGCGGCTCAAGGGGGTTTCGTACCATACCGTCTCCCGTGCGGTGCGGCGGGGCAAACTGCCGGTCCACCGGCTCGGACGGATGGCGCTGATCGCTGCCGATGATCTGCGCGCCTGGCGGCCGATGCGTGAACGGGCGCCGAAGAAATATCGCCGGCGCGAGCCGATGCCCGACGCGACGCCCGCATTGCTCGACCTGGCGTCGGGTCAGCGAGTCGATCTGGCGCGGCGGCTCTCCACGCTCTATGAGGTGATCCACACCGCGGCGGTCGAGCGGTCCCTGACGGAGTTCGCGGCGCTTCTTTGCGACCGCTTCGCGGAGGTGCTCGACCTCAGCCGGGTCATGATCTGGCAGATTGACGAGGATCTCGGCATCGGGACTCGCATAGCCCAGCGCGGGCCGTCGATGAGTGATCTGCCGGATCGCCTGCCGCTTGCGAATCTGCCAGGGTTTATGGTTCGCGCGGCCAGTGATCGCGCACAGATTATCGATGACATCCGCACCGAGGTGCCGAACCTCGAGAGCTATATCGGTGAACGATCAGTGTCCGCGCTCTTCGCCGCGCCGCTGCGTGCCGGCGGGCGCAGTCTCGGTGTGGTGTTCGGCGACCGCGACGGTGCCTCCTTCAGCCTCAGGGACGATCAGCTGGCGCTGGCCCAAGGACTCGCCAATCAGGGAGCGCTCGCTTTTGAGAATGCCCGCCTTCGTGCGCGTGAAGAAGCACGCGCGGATCAACTTGCGACAATTCTCGAGGATCTCTCGGACGCTGTTACCGCCTGCGACGCCCAGGGACGCCTGACCGTCATCAACGCCGCCGATCGGGCGCTCTTGGGAGCACCCAGTGAGGAAGTCAAGGTCGGGGACACGGTCGCCAGGCTGCTTGGCTGTGTCGAATGGACTACTCTCGACGGCGCTCCACTGCGCCCGGAAGAGACGCCGCTGCTTCGCGCGCTCGCCGGGGAGCGCGTTCAGAATATGGAGCATCTGGTACGCCGGAAAGACGGTACGGTGCGGATGACCCAGGTGAATGCCCGCCCGATCAGGATCAATGGCTTGATCTCCGGCGCGGTCTCGGTCGGCCGCGACGTAACCGACGAGCGGGAGGCGGACCAGCGAGACGAACGGCGCCTGACCCAACTCGAACGCGCGACGGCGCGAGCCCACGCCGTCGCTGATCTGATGTTGGCCGTCAACGCCGGTACGGAGGTGGCCGACGTTCTGGCGACGGCAATAGCCGGGATGGTCCAGCAGTTAGATGGTGCGAACGGAACGATCGTGCTGCGCGGGGAGGATGGCCGCATGCACCTGCGTGCCGCCTACAACTTCGAGCCATCCGACGATTTTCGGCAGAGCTATGACCTCGTCACCTTGCCGAACACCGTGCTCGCATTCGCGCGGGGCGAGCCCTTCTATCTCTCTCGCGATGACGCCGGACCAGCCGAGCGAGAGGTCTTCGACCAGCTTGGTGCGACGAGTGCATTGATCGTGCCACTCATCTACGGCGATGAGCAGCGCGGGGTCGCCTACGTCAACTACCACGAACCGCGGACGTTGACTGAGGACGACCTCGGCTTCGCCGCCACCCTGGCACGACAATGCACGGTCGCCATCGAGAAGGCGCAATTGATCGAGGCGTCCGAAGCGGATCACCGTCGCTTGCTGGCGGTGCTCCACCAGTTGCCGCAAGCGGTGCTGATTATGGCTTACCCACGAGGCGAGGTCGTCATCGCCAATCAGGCGGCGGAGCAACTCTGGCAAGTGCAACTCTCCGGGCGACAGGCACTCGCGGGGACGCTGGCCTTCATCGACGATGAAGGACGCCCTGTCGAACAGGAACACAACCCGCTCATGAGGACGCTGCGGACCGGGAGGTCCTCCTTCGGAGAACCGCTCACCGTTCGGCGGGCGGATGACTCATCGGTGGAGGTACTCGCCAATCACGCGCCCATCCTGGATGCCCAAGGCAACCTGGCCGGTGCGGTGAGCCTCTTGCAGGACCGCGCCCACTTCAAACCGCTGGATCGCGCCCGGGACGAGTTTTTGTCGGTGGTCGCGCACGAGCTCCGCACGCCGCTAACCTCCCTGCGGGGTAATTTGCAATTGCTCGAGCGACGCACGCGGAAAGGCGGCGAAGTCTCCAGTGAAGAGGAGCGAGCGCGTCTGACGACGGTCATCGAGCAGGTCGATCGCCTGACCGAACTCGTCAGTCGCCTGCTCGATATCTCGCGTGCCGACCTTGGCAAGTTGGCGCTCAGCCTGGCGGAAGGTGACGCGACGGCCATCGTCCACGCCGCGGCGGTCGAGGCTCAAGGGATGAGCAAGGATCGGCCGATTCAAGTGACGGCGCCCGACCAGGCGATGGTAATTTGGGACACGGTGCGTGTGGAACAGATCCTCGCCAACCTGCTGAGCAACGCGGTGCGCTATGCCCCCGATGGGGGCATCGACGTCACGCTGGAGGAGTCCAGTGCCGATGTCGTGCGGATCGCCGTCCGCGACTACGGACCGGGTGTGCCGGAGCGCATCAAGCGGCGCCTGTTCACGCGCTACTACCGGTCCGACGATGGCGGAGACGAGCAATCGGATCGCCACGAACCAAATCAGGGATTGGGCATCGGGCTCTACATCAGCGCCCGACTCGCCCGCGCCCATGGCGGGACGCTCGAGGTCGACGATGCCAAGGGAGGCGGGGCCGTCTTCGTGCTCACCTTGCCGCGCGATGCGTCGAGGGCGACCGAGAACGGCTGAAGTGGACCATGACGGAATATAGAGAGCCGAGATAGCCATTGGCTTGGCCCTTCGCTATGACTTGGTGGCAATCGGTATTGCTGGTCGTGGTCGGTGCCCTCCTCGCGGCAGGGGTGGCGCTGGGCGTGTGGGCGCGTCGCGCCCAGGCGAGCGGCTATGAACCCGCTACAGCCCTGCGGCGGGTGGGTGGCGACTTGGTGCGGTTGCCGGGGCGCCTGCGCCGGGTGGCGGCCGATCCACGCACCCCGCGCCGGGCCCGCTGGGCGCTGATCGCGCTCGCGCTCTACATCGC
>JACDBO010000451.1 GCA_013694885.1 Chloroflexia bacterium
GGGGTCCCGGCGGTCGCCGCCCGCTGGATCTGGACGGTCCCCTCGATCACGGTGTAGGTCAGCTCCCCGCTCTCGACGTGGAGCACGAGGGCGCCGGGGTGCATGTGCGCCGGCACAACACCGCCCGGCGCGAAGGTGTTCCGGCGCATCCCCAACGCCTCGCCGGGGGCGGCATCGGGCTGACCGCTGCCGAGGATGTCGGTGGTGACGCCGACCGCGGCGGGCGGAGGCGTGGCGTCTTGGGCGAACGTAATCGAGAGGCCGAGTGCCACCAGGCCAAACAGCGCGAAGGCAACCAACGCGGACAAGATCGAGATACGGCGCATGGAATCTCCTCCTTGAGCAGAGACCCAGCCCCCCAAGAAGCAGGGCGGGCTGGGTAAGAGTAGGAGCCTGAGCAGGACCCGTGATCTCGGAAGCCGGTCCACACCATGGGTTGTACCGAGTATTAACACGAGCATACGCCCATTCCGGCGCATGTCAACTCGGGGTGAGGGAGCGGCCAGGACGACCGCTCCCAACATCGGTCATTAGGCAGCCAGCGTGGCCGGCTCGACGCCGGAGCCGTCGCACGTCCAGCACGTCACGCGGTCCAGGTGACCGCCAGCGACGGTGCCGTAACCCCAGCCGTGGCCTTGGCAGTTGTGGCAGGGCAGCTCGGCCACGCGGACCACTGCGGGCGTCGGGCCCTCTTCGAGCGCCCACTTGATCGCCGCTTGCCACCGTGCCAGCGTGTTCGCCCGTGTCCGCATCGCCGTTGCCATGATTGTTGCTCCCTTCTCACGACCGACCGATTCCGAGAGGCGTTGCCCGTGCCTCATGCTCCTATATTAGCGCGCTTATAGTCGTTTGTCAATAGTACACGCATATTCGCTTGCACGTAGTTGTGTGCTATGATGAACGGGAAAGGAGGTGTCCGGTGAAGACCATTCGGGCATTGCGGGACGCGGCGGGCATCACGCAGCTCGACCTCGCGAACCGCGTCGGCGTAACGCCGGTGACGGTCTACAACTGGGAGCGTGGGCGGTACGAACCGAAAGCGTCGCAGCTGCGAGCACTGGCGCGTGTCTTCGGCGTGAGTATGGATTCAATCGACTTTGAGGGACCGATGGTGGGAAAAGCCGCGGCGTGAACAAGCCACGCCACGGCCGGGCAACGCCTCTCCCTGGTCGGCAGGGAGAAGCGGACGAATCCTAGCACGGAGGCGACATCATGAAAGGCAGCATCCAGAAGCGTGTCGGCAAGCGGGGCACGATGTGGTACGGAAAGTACGATGTGCTCGACCCGGCGACGGGAAAGCGGGTCTATCGCCGCGTGAACGCGCCGACGCGCAAGGAGTGTGAAGCACGGCTACGTGCCGCCATCCAGGCCGGCGAGCGCGGCCAGCGAATAACCCATGAGCGGCAGACCGTGCGCGACTACTCCGAGCGTTGGCTTGCCGCCGTCGAGCCGACCGTGCGGCCGGCGACATACCGGCGCTACGCCGACATGTTCCGACTTCACGTCCTGCCGGCCATCGGTGGCATTCAGCTCGTCAAGCTGGCGCCGCTCGACCTGCAACGGCTCTATGCCGACCGGCTCAAAGTCGGCCTGTCGGCGACGACCGTTCACCACATGCACGCGGTCATTCACCGCGGGCTGAAGCAGGCGCTCCGCTGGGGGGACGTGGACCGCAATGTCTCCGAGATGGTGGACCCGCCGCGCCGCACGTTGCCCGATGTGACGACGTGGGATGCCAAGCAGACCGCCGCCGTGCTTGTCGTCGGCGACGACACCGACCTTGCCGCCCTGTGGCGCCTGGCGCTGCTGACGGGCATGCGGCGCGGCGAGCTGCTCGGCGTCATGTGGGAAGACCTCGACCTCGACCGGGGCACCCTGGCCGTGCGCCGCACGCTCAGTCGCGGCAAGGGCGGAACGTGGGAACTGGGGCAGCCGAAGACCGCCAGCGGACGCCGCGCGATCGCGCTTCCCGCGTCATGCGTCGCGGCGCTGCGCAAGCATCGGGCGCGACAGGCTGAGGACCGCTTACGGCTCGGGCCGCTCTGGCAAGATCACGGCTTTGTCTTCACCAACGAGACGGGCGGGCCGCTCCACGTCAACAGCCTCATTCACCGCTTCCAGAAGCTGATCGCCGCCGCCGCCGTGCCGACGATCCGCTTCCACGACCTGCGACACACGAGCGCGACGCTGCTGCTCGCGCAAGGCGTCCATCCCAAGATCGTGCAGGAACGGCTCGGGCACGCCGACATCAGCATGACCCTCAATCGCTATAGCCACGTCATGCCGGGCATGCAGCGGCAGGCCGCCGACACGCTCGACGCCGCCCTCGACGCGGCGACAATCGCGGCATCCTAACCGACGCGCGGCAAAAACGCGGCCAAGTCACCCCTGGAATCCCCAAAAAGCCCGAAGAATCAAGGAAATCAAGGCGTAGGTGCCGGGTGTGGGACTCGAACCCACACAGCCTTGCGGCCACCAGCTCCTAAGGCTGGCGTGTCTGCCAATTCCACCAACCCGGCTCGCGTTCTCCGCTACGATCGAGTCTACCG
>JACDBO010000453.1 GCA_013694885.1 Chloroflexia bacterium
GTGTTGGAAGGGGAGGCGGGGATCGGCAAGACGCGCCTTGCCGAAGACTTCCTGGCCGACGTGGTGGCCAGCGGCGCCCTCGCCTTCACCACACGCTCCTACGAAGGAGAGGCGAATCTGGCGTACGGTATGTTCATTGAGCTGCTGCGCGCTGCCACGGCACAGATCGAGCGCGACAGCGTGCTGGAGGCGGTGCCGCCGTGGGCGCGGCTAGAGGCGGCGCGCCTATTGCCGGAGCTTGGCGGGCGGCCCTTGGTACCGTCTTCGCCCCTCGATACGCCCGGTGCTCAGGCTCGGTTCTTTGAAGGCATTTACCAAGTTTTCCTGGCACCGCTCAGGGGCAGATCACCCGTCGTGCTCTTCGTTGATGACGCGCAGTGGGTCGACGCGGCTTCGCTCAATCTGCTCGCCTACGTGGTGCGGCGTGTCCACGATCAGCCGCTCCTCCTTCTCATCGCCTGGCGCGGTGAGGACAGGTTAGCCGATCATCATCTCCATCCCCTGCTGTCCGACGCGCGACGTACTGGCACACTCACCGTCCTGCGCTTGCCCCGGCTGGATCGGTCAAATGTCGAGGAACTCGTGGCATTGGCGATGACCACGGACACGAACCCTACGAGCACGGAGAGACTGAACTCACGGGTACCCGAGAATCTCGGTCAGCGCCTCTATGAGGAAACGGAGGGAGTGCCGCTGTTTCTTAAGGAGTACCTGACCGCGATCGCTACAGGCGAGCTCGAAGCCGGGGACACCGACTGGGCATTGCCGGACGGGTTACGGGGAATGCTGCGGTCGCGCTTGGCCACGATGAGCGATCCAGGTCGGCATCTACTCTCCGTCGCGGCGACGATCGGCCGGTCGTTCGACTATGACATTCTCCAGGTCGCCAGCGGCCGGGACGACGAGACGACCGTGGCGGCGTTGGAACAGTTGATCGCCAGGGGCGTGATCAAAGAGGTCATGAGGAGCGGTGCCACCGAGACGCCGACCTACGATTTCCACCACGAGAAGCTGCGCACCATTGCCTATCAGGAGATCAGTCTCGCCCGGCGGCGACTCCTCTACCGGCGCGTCGCCGAGGCGTTGGTCAGCCGGGCGCGGACTCGCCGCGATGGCGACGCGCCCGCCGCCCAGATCGCCCAGCATTTCGAACGGGCAGGACAGGAACGGGACGCGGCGACCTTCTTCGCGAAGGCCGGCGAACAGGCCCGCGCCGTCTATGCTAACGTCGAGGCCCTGGCCCACTTCCGGGCGGCCCTGGAACTCGGGCATCCCGATCTCTCCATGCTCCACGAGGCCATCGGCGACTTGCAGACGCTCCTCGGCGAGTATGCCGCAGCGCTGGCCAGCTACGAATGTGCCAGCGGACACGACATCTCCACCGATATGGCCAGGTTGGAGCGCAAGCGGGCCGAGGTCTACCACCGCCGCGGCGACTGGGCGCTGGCGGAGCGCGCGCTCCGAACCGCGATGACCGCGTTGGGCGAGACCGGTCCGATGGCGGTGCGTTCGCGACTCCACGCCGATCAGAGCCTCGTGGTCCACCACCAGGGGCGCACCGAAGAGGCGATAACCTTGGCACGGCAAGCCCTCCAATTGGCACAGGAGGCCAACGACCGGCGCGCCCTCGCCCAAGTCCATAACGTGCTGGGGATCCTCGCCAGCCATCGTGGCGACTTTGCCGCGGCTCGCCGCCATTTGGAGCAGAGCGCAGCCGTGGCGGAAGCATTAGGTGATCCGGGTTTCCGAGTGGCTGCCCTCAATAATCTCGCGCTCGCCCACGGCGCCGCCGGCGAAGTGGAGTGCGCGCTGAAGTTCACCGAAACCGCCCTCACCCTGTGTGCCGCACGGGGCGACCGTCATCGCGAGGCGGCACTCCATAACAATCTCGCCGACCTGCTCCACGCCGCCGGCCGGTCGACGGAAGCCGTATCCCACGTCAAGCAGGCAGTGGCGATCTATGCGGAGATCGGCGTCGAGGCCGGCTCGCTGCGACCCGAGATCTGGAAGTTGGCCGAATGGTGAATCTCGTCCGAATGAATCCCGCCACGTCGGTCAGCCGCGTTGGTTTGGCGGTGCACCGTCGTTGAGCGCCACCATGGCACTCGGCTCGTCCCGGAAGACCGGCATGAAGTCCGCCAGGCGGGTGATCGCGAAGATCTCACGATAGTGATCGCTCAGGCCACAGACTGCCAGCCTCTTGCTCGCCGATCGAGACCGTGTCAGCAGACCGACGATCAACGCAATGCCGGTGCTATTGATGTAATCCACCTTCTCGAAGTTGAGGAGAATCGTGTGCGGAGCCTGACCGTCCGCCTCGGCGTAGGCGGCGTTCAGCGCCTCCTCCGCGAAGGCATTGATCTCACCGCGTAAATCGACGACGGCAACGCCGGACCGGCGACGCACGGCTACCTCAAGTTTGTTCGCCGACATTGCCGTCTCCCCCCAGGTGCAGCACCAGATCGACGGTGCAGTGGAGACCGTCGCTAACCACGTGCATATCGTCAACCATCCCTTTGATCAAGAAGAGTCCCCAGCCACGGGGCGACTCATCGGAGGCAAGCTTGGCTTCCAGGTCGGGCGGATGCGGGTTGGCGCTGGGCGAGCCACCGCCGTGATCGGTGACGCGCACGGACAGAGCCGTCGCCGACGTTCGGACCTGGATATGCACTGGCTCCTCAGCGCGGTAGCCATTGCCGTGCTCCATGGCGTTGAGCGTCGCTTCGGCGACGGCGGTCTTGAGCCGCTCCACGCGAGCGGGCGGCAGTTCGAGAGCCCGAATCTCTTTCGCGACCTGCTCCATCGCGAGGCGCTCGTTGCCGGGTTCGCTCGCCAGTGTCCATTCGGCCAGCGTGTGCCAGCCGCCCTCAGCGATCGTTTCCGCATGTTCGCCCAGCGCTTCACGCTCGAGCATGACGACGGTCACGTCGTCTTCCGGCTCCCAGTCAGGGCCAGTGAAACGGGCGAACTCGGCGATGAGGTAGTCGATCAGCGGCGTCTCGTCGTTCGGATAGGCCGTCACGTATTGCCGCAGGCGAGGGAGGCCAAGCATCTCGCTTCGCGGGTCGTGAGATTCAACCAGGCCATCGCTATAGAAGAGGACGCGCTCTCCAGGGATGAGGTGGATCTCCCGCTCTTCGTACCGGGCGTCAGACATCAGACCCAATGGCATGCCGGTGGCTCGGAGCTCGTCCACCCCGCCGTCACGGTGTAGGAATGGCAGCGGATGCCCGGCATTGGCGAAAGCGAGCCGGCCGGTCGCGGGTTCGAGGACAGCGTAGAAGCACGTCACGAACATGTTCGGTGGCATGTCCGAACAGAGGAGCTCGTTGGCACGGCCCAGGACCTGCCCCGGCGACGGAAGCTGGAGAGCGGTAGCACGCAGCACGCTACGGGTCGTCGCCATCATCAGGGCGGCCGGCACCCCCTTGGACGTTACGTCGCCGATAACGAGGCCCAGCCGCCCGTCCGCCAGATCGAGGAAATCGTAGAAATCCCCGCCGACGGCTTGAGCCGGGCGGTAATCGGTCGCTATACGCCAACCGGGGAGATCTGGCAAAGTTTTTGGCAGAAGGGTCTGCTGGATCAGGCGGGCGATCCGCATCTCCTGCTCCATACGTTCACGCGCCTGTGCTTCGACCTGCTGCTGCCGGACCATCTGGGCCAGTCGAACCGCCGGGGCCAACCGGGCGGCCAAACCGGTCAGGAACGCGCGGTCACCAGCCGTATACGATTGTCGGCCACGGCGAGGTCCGAGCGCGAGCACGCCGATGACCTCGCCCAGATTCGTCAGAGGCAGGACCACGTCGATACCGTCGCGCATCATCTGCCGCACAGCCGGCGACTCTAGACGGAGATTGTCCAGGTCGACGGCGCCAGAAACGTCACGCAGATGGACGACGAGCGGATCGTCGGGGTCGAGATCAAGCGTGGAAATGTCGCTCGCCGAGATGCGTGGCTCCTCCAGCGACACTGACGGCCTCGCCTCCTCTCCACCTCGCCTGAACCGGCCCCGCCACAGCCTCCGTGCCCGTCTGATCATCGCGCCTCCCCGCCCGCCACCGCCTGTTGCATGCTCAGGTTAGGGGACAATCGTCCGCTCATGGCTACGAGAACCGCTACGATTCCGGCGCTCGTCCAGGTCGAACGGGCGCAGCCAGATCGCGACGCGGCTCGGCTGCAGGGTCCGCTCCACCACGGCCCGCAACTCGGCATTCAGTTGTCCCAAATCGACTTCATCACCGATGACCGCACCGAAGTCGGCCAGTGTCTGTGCCGCATCATAGGACGCGCGATCGAAGCGGCGGTCGATCAGCGTCTGAACCCATCGCCGCACTGGCCGGAACGCCGCCGCGACGGCGAGGGTGGCGGCGGCCACCACCAGGCCGTTGGCCCGCTGGCCGACAACCACCGTCAGCACCGAGCTGAGGAGGATCACGCTCACGAGGTACGTAAGACCCAGGATGCCCGTCAGCAGGCCGTAGACCAGCGCACGGTTGATCACGCGGTCGATGTCCCAGAGGCGATATCGCGCCATGATGGCGAACAACACCACGGGGATCACGGCGAACAGCGGCGGAAAGATGAGGAATACGAACCGCTTCAATCCTTCAACTGGCTGTTCCGATGGCCCGAAACTGGAGGCGCCAGAGGCAATCAAGGCAAAGAGTCCCAACAGCAGCGCCATCGCGAAGGAAAGCGCGAGCCCCCATG
>JACDBO010000463.1 GCA_013694885.1 Chloroflexia bacterium
CGGTAGACGAGGTCGGCGCCTGGCTTGAGGAGCGGCTCGGCGCGCTGTCGAAGCCGGCGGTGTGGCGGCAGCTGCGGGGGTACGTGCCGCTGCTGCACGCGCCGACCGGAGCACCGTGGTCGTTTGGCTTCCGGACGTCGTACGTCGCAGCCCGGACCAACCCGGTGCTGGCGGACCCAGACCTGTCCGCCGAATCCCTGCAGACGCTGGTCCTGCTCTATCTCGAGGGGTTCGGACCAGCGTCCGTGGCCGACGTGGCGCAGTTCGCCCTGGTGCAGCAGGCCAGAGTCAGGAAGGCGGTGGATGCTCTCTCCGGCGAGCTGGAGCAACTGGAAGGGCCGGATGGAAAGCCGCTGTTCGACCTGCCCGGCGCATCGCGTCCGCCCGAGGACACCCCGGCTCCGCCCCGGCTGATGGCCATGTGGGACAGCATCCTGCTCGCCTACTTCGACCGGAGCCGGGTCATCCCCCCCGACTACCGCAAGCTCGTGACCCGCATAAACGGCGACGTGCTGCCGACCCTGCTGATCGACGGCTACGTCGCCGGCGTGTGGCGCCCAACCGAGGGAGGAATCGAGGCGACCGCCTTCCACCGCCTACCGGACGATGCGTGGGAGGGACTCGCTGCCGAGGCCCGGTCGCTGGTGGTGTTCCTCGCCGGCCGCGAATCGAAGGTCTACCGCCGTTTCGACCACTGGTGGAGCAAGCTGCCCAGCGCCGAGGTTCGGCTGCTCCCCGGTGACTGATATGGAATCCGGATGATGAGTGGTGCAATGCACTCCGCCGTCATTCTGTGGCCGCAGCCGAAGAATCCCTGCGCGAAGCGCTCGACGGCAAAGCCGTCGCTTCGCCAAGGCGGGATTATTCCACCACTGTTCAGCCGGACTCCGTATAAGGGCATTCCCCCAGCCTTCAGCCGGATTCGTTATGAAGTGACGCGCCCCGCACGGCCCCCGAAAACATCTGGACATGCCGCGGTACGCGCTACGACATGCGTCGCTGCCGCCGGGTGCTCGTCCACGGACGACACGACCGATCACCGCGTCGACGGACCGTCGGGCACGGATCGCGCATCGAGCCAGTTCAGCATGGAGGCGATGACCTCGGCGCGGTCGCGCTCCTGGAAGAGCTCATGTTTCATGCCGGGCCAGAGCTGGATGGTCTTGTCGGGGCTGGCGGCGTGGGTGTGGAGGAGGCGGCTGCCGCCGGGGTTGGTGAGGCGGTCGGCGGCACCGTGCATGGCCAGCAGAGGGAGGGCCAATTCGCCCAGGCGGGCGCGGGTGTCGGTGGCGGCGGTCGACATCGCGTGGCCGATGGCGGCTTTGACGGGGCCGCTGTAGCAGAGGGGGTCGTCTGTGAAATCGCGCTCGACGGTGGGGTCGGTGCTGAGGACGTTTCTAACGCGGGGGCGGACGGGTAACGTCGGGGCGATGGGGGCGATGAGGCCGCCGAGCCAGCGGAGGGGGGCGGCGACATCGTCTGTGAAGATGAGGGCGACGCCGCTGGTGACGAGGGCCGCGAGGTCGTCGCCATGTCGCAGGGCGTAGCGGATGGCGATGAGGCCGCCCATGGAGTGGCCGATCAGGATGTGGGGGAGACCGGTCAGCGTCTGGCGGGCGTGGTCGGTGAGGAGGTGAAGGTCGTCCACGTAGGCGTCAAAGCGGCGGATCAGGGCGCGCGGGCCGCTGCTGCGGCCGTGACCGCGGTGGTCGTGGGTAAAGACGGCGTAGCCGCGATTCACCAGGGCGGTGCTGACGTGGCCGTACCGGCCGCTGTGCTCGGCGTAGCCGTGGGCGAGGAGGACGACGGCGCGGGGGTGGACGGGGAGCCAGGCCGTGGCCGCGAGGGCCGTGCCGTCGGGTGCATGGAGGACGCTGCGGGTGGTGGTCACCGGGAGTGGGGAGGCGGAGGACGTCATATGGTGGGATGCCAAGCACTTCCTCGCCGGTAATGGAGCGGCTCAGGCATGGACCCGGACGGCGGTGGCGATCCGTGTCCAGGTGCTCCTCGAAAGGGCGGACACACGGGTCCGCCCCTACCAGCTATACCCTGCTGGCCGTACGTCGTGTTGAGCAACGAGCGAGCACGTTGTTGCCATAAAAATCCCAGTCCTCAGTCCTCCGCGCGAAGCGCGGCTACGTCGGCGACCATTCACGGAACGAGCCGCGGGAGAAGATGCCGGTCGGGATGTGCTTGCCGATGCGCTCGTAGACTTGCGGCGGAATGCCGATGTCGGCGACGACGATGCGGCCGGCGGCGGTCCGGGCGGTGGCCTCGCGCAGACCCCGTTTGGGGAGGCCCAGGGTGAGGGTAACCTTGGCGCGGATGCACGGGGTGCCGAGGTCGCCGGTGGTGGCGTCGAGGCCGGAGGGGATGTCGATGGCGAGGATTTGGGCACCGGCGGCGTTGGTGGCGCGGATCAGCTCGGCGGCTCGGCCCTTGGGCGCACCGTGGCCGCCGAAGCCGAGCAACCCATCGAGAATCAAGTCGGATTCAGGGAGCAACGTGGGGGTGGTCTCATACGTTGGATTGCGCGAATCGGATGTCGTGGGAGATTCGGGCTCCTCGATCGGGATGTCGAAGGCGCGGAGCGTCGCCAGTTGATGGGCGGCGTCACCCACGATGTCGCCGGCATCACGGGTGAGAAAGACCTGAGGATGGGCGCCCCAGGCGTGGAGCAGGCGGACCGCGACCATCGCATCGCCGCCGTTGCCGCCACCGCCGCAGAGAGCCAGGATGCGCTTGCCGTTGACGTCGCCATGGCAAAAATGCTGGCGAGCGTAAGTGGCCACCGCGTGGCCGGCGAGTTCCATGAGTTGCAGGGAGGTGACGCCATACTCGTCGGCCATAATCCGGTCGACCTGGGCCATCTCGTCGGTGGTGATGGCCGGAATCTCGACGCTGGTCGCGGCGTCGGATTCCGGCATGGCGGGTTCGCGGGGCTCGCTCATGAGGTTCATCCCTGCTCGTGCCGACGAGAGAGCTGGCACGGTCTGACCGATGAAGGATAGCGGCATGTGCCCGGAGTGTGCAGCCAGTGTGCGCACGCCAATGCCTCGGTCCGTGCGGCACTGACCTCGTTTGCACGATGCGGTTCAGTTCGCCCGCTTGGATTTCTTGGTGACAGCTCGTTTTGCCTTCTTGCGGTTGGCCCGCCCGTCATGGGATCCGGCTGGTTCTTCCCGTCGCGCCGCAAGGCGACCCCAGCAGCGGAGCAGCGGGGGGCGACCGTTTGACGCCGGGAGGAGGTCGATCAGGGCGTGGCGGGGGCGACCCTCGGTGACGATGAACGCGTGATCGGTGAGCGCGCCGACCGGACGCATCCAGAACGGGTCGCCAACCTCTTCCTCCCCGCTCTCCTCGTCGATGGTGACGGACTCGACGCGAAGTCGACCCTTCTCCGGGAAAACCGTAAACCGGCTGTCGTGCCGCTCGTAGGTGCCGGCGATCGCCTTCAGCGCGGAGGCCGGGGTGTCGACTGGTTCCGGTAGCGTCAGGCGCACGCCGCGAAAGTGTTCGAGCGCCCAGCGCTCGATCTGGCGCATGGCGCGGGCGCCGTGGCCGCAATTGGTGAGCAAGGCGAGGGCGAAGCGGCGGGAGGGGATGACGAGCAGCGATGCGTTGAAGCCGCGGGTGGCGCCACCGTGGCGGACGATCTGCACACCGCCGATCTCCTGGAGCGCCCAGCCGATGCCATAGGCAACATCGATGGTGGGGGCGGCGACCCGCGGCTCCCGCATCTCCCGCGTCGCGGCTTCCGTGAGGAGCCTGGTGCTCTCAATCTCACCATCGGCAATGTGGAATGAGGCGAAGCGGAGCAGATCGCCGACGGTACTGACGATACCGCCGGCCGGGTTGACGCAGCGAGGCATGGAGTAGGGGCGGCCGACCGTGAACGGGGCGCCGGTCCGCTTCTGGAGGTACCCCACGGCGGCGGGGTAGGTGATCGCCTCTTCGGGGAAGAAGACGGTGCGTTCGAGGCCCAGCGGCGTGAAAACGCGCTCGCGCATCACCGTCTCGAACGGTTGCCCAATCACCTGCTCGATGATGCGGCCCGCCAGGTAGAAACCGGTGTTGCAGTAGGCATAGAGTTCGCCGGGGGCGCTCCACTGGCGCAACGTGTCGAAGGCGGCCACGGCCTTGGACAAGGCGTCGTCGCCGCGGCCGTAGTCGACAAAGCGGTCGCCCTCGAACCCGCCGGTGTGGGCGAAGAGGTGGCGGAGGGTGAGGATCCGGCGGGCGTCCTTGTCGGCGAGCGGGAGATCGGGCAGGGTGTCGATCACCGGGGCGTCGAGGTCGAGCAGCCCGTCCTCGACGAGGCGCATGGCGAGAGTGGCGGTGAAGACCTTGGTGATCGAGCCGATCTGGAAGAGCGTGTCCCCAGTGACCGGTTGGCGTGTCTCCAGACTGGCGACGCCGTGGCCGATGGTCGTCATATGTCCGTCCTGCCAGATTCCAGCGGCGATGCCGGGCACGGTCCAGCGGCCCATCTCGCCGAGGACGCAGGCGGTGAGGTCGTCGTAGTCGGGTCGCGCAGTGGGCCACTCGTTGCTCAACATGGACTCCTTTCGGGGTGAAAGAGAGGACAGAGGATAGAGGATAGAGGGGGAGGGGATAGGGGATAGAGCAGAGGGTGGCGTGGGCGCGCACCGAGTGCGGTTGGGAAGGAGGCGACGGATGAATGGTGTTGAGGAGGCGGTGGGAAAGATCGCGGGCGGAGTTGTGGCGGGGAGGTATACGGCCGATTTCCCGGAGGGAACGGTCGTGTTTCTGGTCGGGATGCGGATCAACCGGTGGCGCGCGGTGCGCGACTGGCTACCGGCCGTGCGGGCGATGCCGAGAATGATTGCCGAGTTGCAACGGCAACCGGAGCGAGGCTTTCTCGGTGCCCGCGGCTGGTTCGGCGGTCGCGATCTGATGGTCCAGCAGTATTGGGCGAGTATGGATCAACTCCTGGCCTACGCGCGGGACCGCGATGCCGAGCACTTGCCGGCGTGGGGTGCGTTCAACCGCCGGGTTGGCAAGAACCCGACCGTCGGCATCTGGCACGAGGCGTTTACCATCCACCCCGACGAGGCGCACGTCATCTACCACCACATGCCTCACGTCGGTCTCGCCGCCGCCAGCCGCCGCGTGGCGGCACGGCACTAGCGAATGTGTCGTCCATTGCCCGCTACTCGCACCCGTCATTCTGAGGCCGCAGCCGAAGAATCCCGGCAGCTGCATCGCCGGCGAAGCCGATGCGCCGCAGCGCATATCGCTCAACCGAACGGCCGATAGATGCGCCGGCTTCGCCGTCGAGCGCTTCGCGCGGGGCTTCTTCCTTCGTCAGAATGACCGGGAACGTTGAGCGTCGAGGGGGACGCGTCCGCTGTGACAGACCACTGAGGACTCAGGAACTGGCCGCGGACGGGACATGAGGCGATGATTGTTGAGCGCGCGGACGGCGCAAAAGAGACGAAGGTTGGTCCCCAAGCGGCGGAGGTGGTGGTGCATGGGCGCTTCGTGGCGGTGCCGCCGGTGGGGACGGTGATGGTCCAGCAGGACTGGCGCGACCTGCCGGCGCTCATGGAATATGCCCGGAACCATGAGTTTGGCCATGCTCGCGCCTGGATGCGGTTCAACCACGGGGTCGGCGCGTGAGGACGCCGAGGCGCACGCCCTGCGCCGTCTGGCCGGACGGCGCTCGGCGTGAAGGGAGTAACGATGCGTATCGGGGTCACGCTGCCCACAACTGCCGCACTGACGGAACCGGAGGCGATGACCGAGCTTGCCAGCACGGCGGAGGAGTTCGGTTACGACTCGCTCTGGGTGAGTGACCATGTGCTGGTGCCGCACGGGAGCGCGTTCCCGCCCGAGCACCAGCTCGATGCACTGGCGACGCTCGGGTGGCTGGCGGCGCGCACCGGGCGGATCGCAATCGGCGCCAGCGTGCTGATCCTGCCCTACCGCGATCCGGTGCCGACCGCCAAGGCGTTGAGCACGATTGACTGGCTCTCCGGCGGCCGGCTGATCGTTGGGGTAGGTGTGGGGTGGCTCGCGGCCGAATTCGAGGCGCTGGGTATCCCGTTCGCGGAGCGCGGCGCTCGGACCGACGAGGCGATGCGGACCTTGCGCAACCTGTGGGAGACCGAGCGCTCCAGTTTCGAGGGGCGCTGGACGCGCTATCGGGACATGTCCTCGTACCCCAAGGCATCGCCTAGCCGGCAGGGCACGATCCCGCTGCTCGTCGGCGGCAACACGCGCGCCGCGATCGGGCGGGCCGCCCGGCTGGGAGACGGCTGGCACCCCCTGAACCTCGCGCCCACCGCGCTTGCCGT
>JACDBO010000469.1 GCA_013694885.1 Chloroflexia bacterium
CTTGTCGAGGCCATAGTGAGCACAGCGGCGACTAGAGGAACTGGAGGTTTATCCAGACGCGCGAGAAATCGCGCGCCCGCAGGGCCTCCCGCCCGATGCAGACGTGGAGCAGGCCGCCACCAGCCCAATCCATACCGGCATCGTCGGAGCTGTCCACCTGCACCAGCAGGCGCCAACGGTCCGCCGCCTCCCGCTCGATCCGGCGCTTCCGGGCCGGGTCCGCCGCCATCCACTCGTACGGGATGCGACGGGCCGCCAGCTCGCACTGCACCAGGGTTTGCTCGCCGAGGTTATACGGGTAGCCGAGGAGATGATGCCCGCCGGTTTCCCAGTCGCCACGGTTGACGTCGGCGTCGATCTCGATCAGCGCCAACCGCTCGGTCTCGGTCGGCCGGAGCGAGGCGATCTCGGGTCCGTTCAGATCCGGCAGGGTCACCTCGGCGGCGAAGCGCGCGGCGCAGGGCGGAAAGCGGGCACGCTCGTTGAGTTCCGGCGGGACATCCCGCCGGATAAAGGTGGCGGGATTGCCCTCATGGTAGAGGACGCACCAGCCCAACGACTCGTCGACCTCCGGGAAGTCCGCCGGCTCGGTTTCCTCGGGCAAGCCCCACCCGGCCGAATAGAGCGGCTCGCTATCCGTCTCATAGAAGATGGAGAGGCGGCCACGCGTCGAGAGCGCGACCTCGCGGTCGTGCGCGGCCACGGCCGCGAGGTCGAACTGCGCGATAAAGGCCATCGGCTCGTGCCATTCCGGCCACGCCACACCGGCTGGCAGATCGGCACGACCACCCACCTTCGAGGCTCCGATCGGGTGGTCCGCCTCGTCGACGGGTTGGAGGAAGACCCGGACCGTCGGGGCAGCCAATCGCACCAGGTCGTCCGCGATCCGCGCCAGACCGCGCCGGTGCAGCAGCGACCGTAGCTCTGCTTCCGTCATCGCCTCCCCTCCGTCCCCCTGGTGATTCCCGGTCGTGCTTCAGCCGGAGTATAGAATGTCGCCGCCCGTTCCCCTGCTCCGCGCTCAGCGCTCCGCACCCCGTCGAGATGCATGGCGCGTATCCTGCGGTCCTTCACCCATCACTGAAAGGTTCGCGGCGCGGCACGGGGTCACATCCCGCGGCTTATCCGTTCGCGCTGATGAGGAGGCTTCTTTATGTCTCGCAAGACCACTGTTTACCATCGTGGTTCTGAAGAAACGGCGCCGGTCGCTCTCTCCCGCCGCACGCTGCTCGGTCGCGCCGGGGCGCTCGGCGTCGGCCTGCCCCTGCTCGCGCGCCAGAGCGCATCCGCCCAGGGGACGCCCTCTCCGGCGGCGCCACCGCCCACCGGGGAGCCGATCACGATCGGCGCCTCGATCTCGACCACCGGGTCCAACGGGCGCACCGGGCAGTACCAGCAGGAGGCCTACCTGCTCTGGGAGGAGCAGAAGAACGCGGCCGGCGGTGTGCTCGGCCGCCCGGTGCGGATGGTCATCTACGACGACCAGTCCGACCCCGCCACCGGCGCCCGTCTCTACGAGCGACTGATCACCGAGGATCAGGTCAACCTGATCCTCGGCCCGTACGCCTCCTCGGTCACCCAGGCCGTCGCCCAGGTCACCGAGCGCTACGGCCAGCCGCTGTTGGTGGCCGGCGCCTCCGCCGGTGAGATCTGGGAGCGCGGCTACCGCTCCGTCTTCGGCGTCTACTCCATTGCCCAGGACTACTTCCGCGACATCGTCCTCAACATCGCCACCGCCCAGGGCTACAAGACCGCCGCGGTCATGTACGAAGATACGATCTTCCCGACATCGACCGCCCAGGGCGCCATTGCCCACTGCGGCGAGGCCGGTATCGAGGTCGTCGTCGAGGAGCAGTACCCGGCCGAAGCGACCGATGTCTCCTCGGCGCTGACCCGTGTCCGCGACGCGGCTCCCGACATGTTGATCGGCGGCTCCTACCTGCCCGACTCGGTGCTGATCACCCGGCAGGCCAAGGAACTCGGCGTCAACCCCAAGCTCTTCGCCTTCTCTGTCGGCGCCGCCCAACCCGACTTCCTCGAAACACTCGGGCCGGATGCCAACTTCGTGCTCGGCCCCTCGATGTGGGAGCCGGAGATCGAGACCGAGGGCAACGCCGACTTCCTCGCCGCCTACCGCGCGAAGTGGAGCCGCGACCCCGACTACCACGCCGCCACCGGCTACGCCGGCTGCCAGATCCTCGAAGCCGCGGTCACCAGCGCCGGCGAGATCAACCTTGAAGCCATCACCGAGCAGCTCTTCAGTTTGACCATGCCGACCGTCCTACCGGGTCAGTATCAGGTCGACGAGACCGGCAAGCAGACCGGCCATATCCCGCTGACGGTCCAATGGCAAGAGGGCGCCAAGGCCCTCGTCGCCCCAGAGGACCTCAAAACGGGCGACCTCGTCCTGCCGACCCCCCCGTGGGACCAGCGCGGCTAGCCCGCACGCCGCATGCTGTCATTTCGAGCCGCAGCGAGAAATCTCTTGTTGAAGGGGAACATGTCTCCCACGAACGAGAGATTCCTCGTGGCAGCCCAGCCGCTCGGAATGACAGATAATGAGAGCCGAGGTGGCACTAGTTAGCCAGGCAAGTCTGGCAAGGTAAACACGGATGGACCTGCTCCAGGTCATCGTCAGCGGTCTGCTGCTGGGTGGGGTCTATGCCCTGCTCGCGGCCGGCCTCAACCTCATCTTCGGCGTGATGCGGGTCATCAACCTCGCCCACGGCGAGTTGCTGATGCTCGGCGCCTACGCCACCTTCTTCTTCTACGACACCACCGGGTTGAACCCGCTGCTCGCCATCCCGCTCGTCGCCGCGGCGATGTTCGCCGGTGGCATGGTGCTCCAGCGGCTCACCATCGAGCGAGTCGTCGGCCAGCCGCTGCTCTCCTCCCTGCTGCTCACCTTCGGGCTTTCGACGCTGCTGACCGGCGTCGCCCTCAACTTGTGGACGACCAACTTCCGCTCCGTCGTCTACGAGCCGTTGACCGGTTCGCTCGGCATCGGCGGGTTGAGCATCTCCCGCTCCCGGTTGGTCGCCTTCGCCATCGCCCTGGTCGTCAGCGGCGCCACCTACGTCTTTCTCCGCCGCTCCACCTGGGGCAAGGCCATCCGCGCCACCGCCCAGCACGCCGAGGTCGCCCAGGTCTGCGGCATCGATGTCGGCCGCGTCCGCCTCGTCTCGTTCGGGCTCGGCTCGGCGATGGCCGCCACCGCCGGCTCGCTGGTCGCCATCGTCTTCACGTTCAACCCGGAGATCGGGCGCGTCTTCATCGGCAAGGCCTTCGCGATCATCGTCCTCGGTGGGCTCGGCTCGTTCGTCGGCGCTTTCCTCGGCGCGCTCACCCTCGGCGTCACCGAGACACTCGCCGCCTACTACACCTCCACCCAGCTCTCCGAGGCCGTCGCCTACGCGGTCATGGTCGGCGTCCTCCTCGTCCGCCCCTCCGGCTTCTTCGGGCAGGCCGAATCGTGAGAGCCGGGTTTGGCCCTCATCCCGGCGCTGACGCGCCACCCCACTCCCCCGCGGGGGAGTGGGGAAACGTCTCAGTCCTCAGTCCTCAGTCCTCAGTCCTTCGTTTGGGGGGTGAGGGCCGATGAGCGGCGTCACTGAAGAAACCCCGGCCGCTGAGCTGGAGCGCGCCCGTGAGAGCGGGCGACCTGTGGCGCGGCTCCCCCGCTGGGAGCGGCATCTCGGCTGGCTCTATCTCGTCCTCCTCCTCGGCGCGGTCGCCTGGCTGGCCTGGTTCCCGCGCCTCGCCAATGCCTACAACGTCACCCTGGCCCTCACCGTCCTACTCGTGATCGCGTTAGCGACGAGTTGGAACATCCTCTCCGGTTTCAGCGGCTACACCTCGTTCGGTCACGCCGGCTTCTTCGGCATCGGCTCCTACGTCGGCGCCCTGCTCATTTTCTACGAGCGCACCTCCTGGATTCCGGCCGTCATCCTCGCCGGGTTCGCTACCGCGCTCATCGCCCTCGTCATCGGCTACCCGACCCTGCGTCTACGCGGCCCCTACTTCGCGATCACCATGCTCGGCCTCAGCGAGTTGGCTCGCATCGTCGTCACCGCCTGGGACTCGCTGACCCTCGGCGGTCAGGGTGTCTATCTGCCGATCCTTCGCCTCGAACCACCGGTCACCAGCGGCCCGCTGATCGACCAGCTCCGCAACGTCGTCCATAACAACCAGAACTACTACGCCATGCTGTTGCTGGCCGTCGTCGCCATCGTCGTCTCCTACGCCGTCGGTACCTCCCGCTTCGGACTTGAGTTGCTCGCCATCCGCGACGACGAGCTCGCCGCGCGGGCCATGGGCATCCGCACCACCCGCATCAAGATCACCGCCTTCGCCCTCAGCTCCTTCTTCCCCGGCGCCGCCGGCGCCATCTACGCCCGGCACGTCGGGCTCATCGACCCGCCCTCCGTCTTCCTCGTCATCTGGTCGATCCGCGCCATCGCCACCTCGATCCTCGGTGGCCAGGGCACCATCCTCGGTCCGATCATCGGCGCGATCGTGCTGACGCTCGTCACCGAGAAGGTCTGGGAGACCGACCCGAACCTCTACCAGGTCTTCCTCGGCGGCCTCATCGTGCTCGTCGTCCTCTTCATCCCCGGCGGCATCCTCGCCCTCCTCCAAGACCGCGGCTGGCTCCCCCGAACCCGGAGGATTTGACATGACGCGCTCACATAGCCTCCCTTCGCAAGCCCTTTCCCCCACGACCGTCATTCTGAGCTTGCGAAGAATCCCCGCGCGAAGCGCAGCGCGTAAGCGCCTTGGTCATCGTGACCAGGCCGGCACGTCGGAGCACACGTTCTCGACGAGAGCGCCGGCTTTGCCGTCGAGCGCTTCGCGCGTCGATGCTTCCTTCGTCAGCATGACGAAGGGGTGGCGGGAGGAGCAGCCATGGACCAACCGGTGACGAACGAGGCGCCAGTCTTGAGCGTCGACGATCTCTCGAAACGCTTCGGCGGCGTGCAGGCCGTCGACAAGGTCAGCCTCGACATCGCGCCGGGGCGGATCACCGGCGTGATCGGGCCGAACGGCTCCGGCAAGTCGACCCTCTTCAACCTGATGACCGGCGTCGCCCGCGCCGACAGCGGCGCCGTCACCTTTCAGGGCACCGACATCACCCGACTCAGCTCCGACCGCATCAACCGCCTCGGCATCGGCCGCACCTTCCAGCTCACCCGCCTCTTCGGCAAGATGAGCGCGATCGAGAACCTCGTCGTCGTCTCCCGCCACGACCGCGCGACCGCCGAGCGCAACGCCGCCGAGCTGCTTGACCTCGTCTCGCTCGGCCACGTCCGCGACGAGTACGCCGAGAACCTCTCCTACGGTCAGCAGAAGCTGCTCGAATTCGTCCGCCTGATGATGACCGACCCCAGTCTCATCATGCTCGACGAACCCTTCGCCGGCGTAAACCCGATCATGGAGCGTCGCCTGCTCGACACGATGCGCGCCTGGCTCGACGCCGGCAAGACGATCGTGCTGACCGACCACGAGATGGCGATCATGATGGAGATCTGCGACGACCTCTACGTCCTCGATTACGGCGAGGTGATCGCCCACGGCCCGCCCGCCGTGATCCGCGACGACGAGCGCGTGATGGAGGCCTACTTTGGCCGCTGACGGTGCCCAGGCTCAGAGTGTCCAGACACAAAGCGCCGCGGCGCCTCCCGCCAACGGTGCGCCCTTGCTCGAACTGCGCGACGTCGATGCCAGCTACGGCAAGGTCCAGATCCTGCACGCTGCTTCGCTCGCCATCCACCCCGGCGAGGTCGTCAGCATCATCGGCCCCAACGGCGCCGGCAAATCGACGGTGCTCAAGGCCGTTATGGGCATTCTGCGGCCGACTACCGGCCAGATCCTCTTCGACGGTCAGTCGATCACCGGGCTGCGACCGGACCAGATTGTCCGCCGCGGTATCGGCTACGTGCCGCAGGGGCGGATCGTCTTCCGCGATATGACCGTCGCCGAGAACCTCGAAATGGGCGCCTTCACCATCGCCGACAAGGGGCGCGTACGCCCGTTGATGGACCGCGTCTTCACCGTCTTCCCCCGCCTCGGCGAGCGCCGCACCCAGCGCGCCGGCACGATGAGTGGCGGCGAGCAGCAGATGCTGGCGATGGGCCGCGTGCTGATGAGCGAACCCCGCGTCGTGCTGATGGACGAGCCCTCGCTCGGTCTCGCCCCGCGCTTCATCGAGCTCGTCTTCGAGAAGATCGGCGAGTTGAAAGAAGCCGGCATGACCCTGCTCCTCGTCGAGCAGAACGCCGCCAAATCCCTCTCGATCAGCGACCGCGGCTACGTGCTGGAACTCGGCCGTAACCGCTTCACCGGCAGCGGCCCCGACCTCCTCGCCGATGACCGCGTCCGCCGCCTCTACCTCGGCGGCTAGCCAGCCGCGCCTCGGCGACGACCGCCAACGGACGGCAAACATAGCATCTCCGGCGTTCTCCATCTTGGGCTAGGCCCTTCCCATATCTGAGAGCGGTGCCTACAATCCCGCCGGACCGGTGGCGGCGATGGGGCGAATCGCGTCGCGCCGGGTCGATCGAGCGCCGGGGCGCATCGCCGCGCCTCCCTCGCCGTCGAGCGCGCTCACTCTGCTTCGCCGTGAGACGAACGCGTACCCGCACGGAAGAGAGAGGCACCAGTGACACAGGAGCAACTACGAGTCGGTATCCTCGGCGCCGGCAACATCACCCGGGTCCACGCCGCCGGTTGGCAGACCTACCCCGAGCGGGCCCAGATCACGGCGGTCGCCGATGTCGCCCGCGACCGGGCGCAAGCGTTCAGCGACCTCTACACCTCCGGCGCGGCCAGCGTCTACGACGCGGTCGAGGCCCTGGTCGCCGACCCCGCGGTCGACGTCGTCGACATCTGCCTGCCGCACCACCTCCATACCGACGCGATCATCGCGGCGGCGCGGGCCGGCAAGGCGATCCTCTGCGAGAAACCGCTCTGTACCAACCTCGACGACGCCACCCGCATCCGCGTCGTGATCGACGAGACCGGCGTCACCTTCATGAGCGCCCACAACCAGCTCTTTCAGCCATCGCTGCTCGAAGCGCGCCGCCTGATGGCGGGAGGATTCCTCGGCCAGCCCTACTTTTTCCGCTCGATCGAGACCTTCCAGAGCCGGGCCTTCGACCCCTGGGCCGGCGCCGACGAGCAGACTGCCGGCCCTCGCGCCTGGGGCTGGCGCGGCGACGTGAAGCAGGCCGGCGGCGGCGAATTGCTCGACACCGGCTACCACGCTACCTACCGCCTGCTCTCGCTGGCCAACGACCGGCCGGTCGAGGTCACCGCCGTGCTCAGCCGCTTCTTCCAGCGGCAGCTCACGGTCGAGGACACCGCCCTCGTCATCGTCCGCTTCGCCTCCGGCACGGTCGGCGAGATCATCACCAGTTGGGCGCTCGATGTCGTCGGTGGCCGCCACTTCGAGGTCAGCGGCGAGCTCGGCACGATGGCCGGCGGCGCGACCTACCTGACCCATCAACTCTACGGCTGGCCGGAGGCGAGCCAGCGCGAGTTCCAACCGGCCAGCACGTTTACGGCCGAGATCGGCCACTTCCTCAACGTCGTCCAGCTCGGCGCATCGAACCCGGCCACCCTCGACCACGCCGCGCGCGCCTTGCAACTCATCAAAGCCGCTTACCGTTCCGCCGAGGAGGGCCGCACCGTCACCCTGCCCGACGACCCGACCCAACCCGCCACTCCCCGTGACGCGGCCACCGAGACCACCTACAGCGCCCACGTCCCCACCGAGGCAATGGCCTAGCGTGGGCCAGACGACGCCGATCGAGGCCGAACGCGGTCGGCTGGTAGGGGCGACCCGATGTGGTCGCCCACGAACCGATCGACCGGGAACGATGTTGGCCGGGCCGACGGCATCATCAGCCGGCCCGGCACCGACGAGGACGACCACACCGGGTCGCCGTACCTGACCTCACACGCGGGTAAGGAGCAAGACGATCATGTTCACCGCCCTAATCCCCCACGCGATCGGCATCAAGGGCCGCGACTTGGCCGGCAACATCGCCCTCGCCGCCGACGCCGGCTTCGACGGCGTCACCTTCGACATCACCGAGGCGGCGGCGCTCGCCGATGCCCACGGCATCGACCACGTCCGCGCGCTCTTCACCGCCCGCGACATCCAGCTGGCCTCCTGGGGCGTGCCGGTCGCCTGGCGCGATGACGAGCAGCGAGACGCGCAACTCAAGAACCTGCCCAAGCTGGCGGCGCTGGCCGTCGAGCTCGGCTGCCCGCGCGCCACCTCCGGCATCATGCCTGGCAGCGACGAGCGTCCCTACGACGAGCAGTTCGTCTGGACCGTCGAGCGCCTCCAGCCACTGGCCGAGACCCTGCGCGCGGCCGGGGCCCAACTCGGGCTGGAGTTCATCGGCCCCAAAACCTTCCGCGCCCGCTGGCAACACGAGTTCATCTACACGCTCCGGGGGACGTTCGAGCTGGCCGAGGCGGTCGGCACCGGCAATGTCGGCGTGCTGCTCGACGCCTGGCACCTCTACACCTCCGGCGGTACGATCGACGAAATCGACGCGCTTCAGCCGGGCGATGTCGTCCTCGTCCACGTCAACGACGCCCCCGCCGGCATCCCTGTCGATGAGCAGGTCGACAACGTCCGCGCCCTGCCGATGGAGACCGGCGTGATCGACGTGCCCGAGATGCTGCGCCGCCTCGATGCCATTGGCTACGAGGGCCCGGTCGCCCCTGAGCCCTTCAGCCGCCGTGTCGAGGAGCGCGCCGCCACCGACCCCGAAGGCGCCGCCCGCGAGACCGCCGACTCGATGCGTCAGCTCTGGGACGCCGCCGGCCTGGCAGGCTGAACAGAGGGGCCGCTGGCACGCAAGGGGGTCCCCCGCGTTCCCCCTTCGTCCGCATCTGCTACGGTGTGATCGACCTGTTTCGACGAGCATCAATGGGCCAACCCTCACGTCGGGTAGACACCATGTCAAAGACCGTCACCGCCCATGAAGCGCAGAACCAGTTCAGCATCCTCCTCGACGACGTCAGTGACGGTGGCGAAGAGGTCATCGTCGAGCGCCACGGCAGTCCCCGAGCCGTGCTGATCTCCTACGATGTCTATCAGCAGGTCCAGGAACTTCGCGAGAAGCAGCACCGCGCCGAGGCCGTGGAAGAGCTGCGCGCGCTCCAGGAAGAGATCAGTGCCCGAAACCAGGACTTGACCGAGGAAGAATCGATCGCACTCGCCATCGAGGTATCGGATGAGATCATCAAAGACATCATGGCTCGGGATAGGGCCAATGCGAAACACGAAGCCGGTCGACCAGGGTAGATGCGCGCCTTACTCGATACGAATGTCCTGATCAGCAACCTTTTCTCCGCGAACGCGGTCACGTCTGCCACCGGCGTCGTGCTCCGTGCCGCACTTGCAGGTCGCTATTCCCTCCTGTTGATCGACGGTGTCGTGGAGGAACTGTATCGCAAGCTCACCGAGCGTCCCGACCTCGCTGCCCGGATTCCGCGATCACAGGCCGAACATGTCGTCCGATCGCTGGCCAATGTGGCAGCCACAGTGCCCCGGTTGCCAGAACCTTATCCGTCAGTGTCCGTGATTCGAAAGACGACTTTCTAGTCGCCCACGCCATAGCCGCACGCGCTGACTACCTCGTCAGTTGGGATAAGGACCTGCGCGACCTGGGAGAGTTCGACGGCATCAAACTCGTCAGCCCGCCAGGATTCCTCCAGGCGCTCCGGGCAGCTGGTCAGGAGTGAAACCGCCCCGGCCGCCGTTGGCTACCCTCCTCGGCCGGCGCGCCAGGTCACCAGCCGCTGGAGCGGCTCCAGGTCGTAGTCGGGACCGCTGGCGCCGGCGATCAGATGCGTCAGACCGAGCGCCACGTACTCGTCGCCGCGGTCGAGCTGCCCGTCGTTGATGCGGACCGAGCGCTCGATCTCGCCAGGGTCGCGGCCCACCTTGCGGCACCACTCGTCGAGGATGCCGCTCTTGCGCGCCGCCTCCTCGGGGTCACCGAAACCGTTCCAGATGTCAGCGTGCTCGGCGACGATCCGCAGCGTCACCTTCTCGCCGCCGCCGCCGATCAGGATCGGGATGTGCCCGTTGACCGGGCCGGGGTTGAGCTTGCCCAGGCGATCCTCGATCTTGCCCATCGTCGCGTCTAGGTCGCGCAGGCGGCTGCCGGCCGTCCCGAACTCGTACTCGTACTGGAAGTAGTCGCGCTCGGCCCAACCGGAGCCGATGCCGAGGATCGCCCGGCCACCGGAGATGTGGTCGACCGTCCGCGTCATGTCCGCCAGCAACTGCGGGTTACGGTACGAGTTGCAGGTCACCAGCGCGCCGATCTGTGGGCGCTCGGTGACTTCGGCCATCGCCGCCAGCAGCGTCCAGCACTCGAAGTGCAGCCCGTCGGCCTCGCCGCGGAGCGGGAAAAAGTGGTCCCAATTGAAAATCACGTCCGCGCCCATCTCCTCGGCGCGCAGCCAGGCATCGCGCATCTGGGCGTAGTTCGCGTGCTGCGGCTGGATTTGGACACTGACCCGCACGGGCCGGTTCGCGTTCGTCGACTCGGTCACGGTTTCCCTTCCCTTCCAAAACGAGTGGGTCCAACGGTCAGTTGGCCCGCCTCCACACGTACTGCCCAGCACCGTCGCAAGCTGCGCACCGCAAGCCCGCCCCGCTGTGCCCGAGTCCAGTACCCTTGACAGCGCGGTCCGGCCAGACTCAACATGAGGGCGATGCTGACGAGGGAGGCTTCACGATGTCGACTGTTGCCCGTCTGCTGACCTACGACGACCTCTGCCGGATGCCCGACGACGGTCAGCGCTATGAAATCATCGGCGGACAGTTGATTGTGTCGCCATCGCCCGTTCGCGCGCACCAGGAGCTGTTGGGTGATCTGTATGCCGTCATCAGGAGTCATGTCCGGCGCCACCGTCTTGGCATGGTCTATTTCGCGCCAGTCGACGTCCGGCTCTCGCCGCATGATGTGGTGCAGCTAGACCTGCTCTTCATCCGCGAGGACCGGCTCGACATTTACAAAGCTCGCGGTGATGTCAAGGGGCCGCCCGACCTCGTCGTTGAGATCATCTCCCCTTCGAGCGAGAAGACCGACCCTGGCCGCAAGTTCGATCTCTACGCCGCGTCCGGGGTGCCGGAATACTGGCTGGCGGACCCGGCGACCCACCGGTTCCAGCTCTTCGTGCTCCACGACGGCCGCTACACGGAGACCAGCCCGGTCGCTGGGCGACTCCACTCCACGGTCATCGCTGGCCTCGTGCTCGATCCGAGCGCACTCTTTGCCGGCATCACGGAGGTGTGATGAGTCTGGCGGCTGGCAGGGAACCCGCCTGGATGGTGAACTCATTCGCGGTTCCCGGAGGTGGTGTCCGCTTCGTTCGTGGCCGGCCAATGGACAGCGACGAAATGATCGGAGCATTCGCGGTCCAGAGCCGCCCGGTCTCATAAGAGCCGGGCGGCCTGGATTGAAGCCTCCACATCAACCCCGCGACTCGTCATCCGCATCGGCCGGCGACGACGACCCACCTGCTGACCTACGACGATCTCTGCCGGATGCCCGACGACGGCCAGCGCTACGAGATTATCGG
>JACDBO010000477.1 GCA_013694885.1 Chloroflexia bacterium
CAGGCATACTGGCATGGCGGGCACGGGATCCTCCGGCGAACACAGAGCGGTGACACCTCCTTGTTCGTCGGACCCGTGGCCGCCCGCCAAGCCCTGACATCCTCCCACCTATTGCCGGTCACTCTAATGCATGCACTACTCAGCACGGCACATTGACCCAGCCGCACCGCACGGTCCTTTCGCTGCCTAATCTACGTGGTTTAAGTCAATGCCTCGTCCAAGAGGGATCGGGTGGTCGCAGACCTCTCGCGTTCGTTTTCTACGCGGGAACGGGCCGAGCGGGCTCGGGGATCGGTGCGCCGATCTCACGAGCGGCCTCCAGCCATCCCGTCATCGCCACACGCACCTCTGCCAACGCCTCTTCGGGGGAGTCGCCATGTGCAGAGCAGTACTTGAGCTCGGGTATGTTTGCGATCCAACTCTGATCTTCATTTGACCAGAACAGTTCGATTCGATAGCGATCATCGCGCATCACTCGCCTCCTATACCGAGTCGCCATAGGCGTCGATCAGCTTGACGAGTTGGCGGACCTGGTAGGGTTTTGCCTTCCCGTTCTTTTCCGGCTGAAGATTCACCAACGTCGGCACACCCTCGCGACCGAACTGGCGGTGGCTGCCGGTCTGACGTATGAAACGAAAAGCATACGCCTCGGCGAGAGCACAAGCATCCGAGAACCGCACATCCGCCGGGTTGTTTCGAGCCTTCGCCAACAGCTTCTCTTGATTCATTCTAGCGCTCCTTCGCCAGGCGTGGACCCTCGCCGATGTGCGCGTCCTCGGCGCGGGCCAGGATGAATAGGAGCGAAGAAAGGCGGTTGAGGTAGCGCAGCACCTGCGGGTTCCGCACCTGACCGGCATTGGTGAGCACGACCGCCACCCGCTCGGCGCGACGGGCGACCGTCCGCGCCACATCGAGCGCGGCACCGCCGACCGTGTCACCGGGCACCACGAATTCCGGCGGCAGACGCACCCGCTCCGTGAGGCGCGCGATCTCGTCCTCCAGCCAGGTCACGCGTTCCTCCGGTAACCGGTAGGCATCCGGGCGCAGTTCGTCGGTGAAGGCCAGCTCGGCCATGATCTGATAGAGATCGCGTTGGGCCACAAGCAAGGTATCGCCGGCGCCTGTGGCGACCGCCTGGGCACGCCCCAGCCCGATCGCCGACGTCGTCTCGTCGAGCGCGCCGAGTAACTCGATGCGCGGGTCGTCTTTACCGACCCGATCGCCGAGCAGGTCGGTCTGCCCCTGGTCTCCCTTTGCGGTGTAGATGCGCATCGTCCACTCCCTTTCTCTTCGTTCACAGGGCGGCGAGGTCGCGCCGCTGGAAGCGCAGAGGTGCCCTGTGCGGCATGGTAGGATAGCCGCCAGGGTTCCGATCATCGTCGATCACCCGGACCAACCTTCAGCGCCTCATTTCAGCCAACGACGCCCGCATCGCCAGGCGCCGCCCGCATGGCGCCCGCACCGGAAAGCCCGTACCAATGGTAATTCCCTACCGCACGCGACACCCCCTGCCTACTCAAGCCGACGTATCCAAAGTAACCGCGCCGCCGACCAAGCCCCTTCGTGTCGCCGTGATCGGCACCGGATTCGGCGCCGCGGTTCATATCCCGGCCTTGCAGTTCATCGAAGAGACCGAGGTTGTCGCCGTCTGCTCACGACGCGCCGAGCGAGCCAAGGCGGTTGCCGCCCGCCACGGCATCCCGACCGCGGCCACCGATTTCCGCGACCTCGTGCGCGACCCGGATATCGACGCGGTCGTGATCGCCACTCCGCCCTACCTCCACCACCAGATGGCGATTGCCGCGCTGGAGGCACGCAAGCACGTCCTCTGCGAGAAGCCGATGGCGCGCAACCTGGCCGAGACGCGGGACATGGTCAAACTGGCCGAGACCGCCGGAGTGGTGGCGATGATCAACCACGAGTTTCGCTACCTGCCGATCCGCGCCCGCGTCAAGGAACTGATCGACGAGGGCTACCTCGGCGTGCCGCAGTCCGCCTCGCTCATCGTCTACCGCTCGAGCCTGGCCGACCCGAACGAGCGTCCCTTCGGCTGGCTGATGGAGCATGACAAGGCCGGCGGGATGCTCCTCGCCTCCGGCTCGCACCACATCGACGCCCTGCGCTGGTGGCTCGGCGAGATCCACGCCGTCGCCGGGACTACCGCGACGATGGTCAAGAAGCGCCGCCTCGCGGACTCGTCGGGCATGGCGACGGTCGATGCCGACGACAACTTCGCCTTCCTGCTGCGCTTCGCCAGCGGCGCAATCGCGACCGTCCACGTCTGCGCGACCGCGCCGACGGATGCGGGCGAACAGATCACGCTCTCGGGGACCGAGGGGATGCTGATCGTCGAGGGCGACGGGGTGCTCTATGGCGGACGCCGTCGCGACGTTGATCTGCGCGAGTTGCCGATCCCTGAGCGATTGGAGGTCGAGCTGCCCGAGTTCCCCCACTTCCTGACGAGACCGACGATCCAGCTCCTGCGCGATTGGGTGCGCGCCATTCGAGAAGGCGCCGGGGCGACCTTCGCGCCGTCGTTCGCCGACGGCGCGAAGGTGCAGGAAGTCATCGACGCCGTGGTGCGCTCCGGCGCCCAGGGCCGCTGGATCGACACCAGCGGCTCCCGCTGGCCCCTCTCGTCGGCGGTGTAGAGTGCGAGAGAAATTTGCCTGCTACCTTTCCGATATGGCTTCCCGGAAGGATCAGCGGTGGGAGACAACGGCCAAGCGCTCTATCACCATGGAGAATCGGACATGACGAGTGAAGACAGACTGTTCCATGACCGCATCGTCCAGGACCCGCAGGTAATGGTCGGCAAGCCCGTGATCCGGGGAACGCGGATTCCTGTAGAACGGATCATCGAGCATTTGGCTACAACTCCGGATTTTGACGATCTTTTCGCCGCCTATCCACGTCTGCGCATGGAAGATGTGCAGGCAGCCCTGGCATACGCCCTCGAAGCAGTGGAAGCGAAGCGGGGCAGCCGGAGCAAGACCGCTGAGGCATTACCGACGAAGGCATGAGGTTCTTGCTGGATGAGAGCGCCGACGCCCGACTCGGCTTCCATATGCGATCTCTCGGTCATGACGTCGCGGCTATCGCGGTCGACTTCCCGGCGAGCCTTGCCGACCCGGAGGTACTTGCGATTGCTCATCGAGAACATCGCATCCTCATCACCGATGATCGACACTTCGGTGAACTGGTCTTTGTCCGACTGCACCCTCATTCCAGTGTCATCTACCTACGCCTTGGCAAACATGCCGAATTGCCCACAAAGATCGGCCGGCTTGACCATGTCCTTACCCATTTCGCTGATCGCCTCGACCAGTTTCTCGTCGTGACACGGGAACGCGTTCGCGTCGGCGGCCTGGCCGAGGAATGACGGGTCCAGCAGGGGCAAAAGGGTCTGCTCGTCGAATGGTTCCATGATTGCTTCGCGTTCAAGGTCCACAGGGAGGAACAAACATGGCCGCTCCCGCTGTCGCCACATCCGAGTTGATCCTTGCGCCGGAGCAGGAGGTCGATACGCCCTGCCTGGTTGTTGACGAGGGTATCCTGCGACGCAACATCGAGCGGATGGCCGAGTTCGCGCGGGGCGCCGGTGTGGGGTTGCGCCCGCACATCAAGACGCACAAGACGCCGGAGATCGCCCGCATGCAGCTTGCGGCCGGCGCGGTCGGCATCACCTGCGCCAAGGTCGGCGAGGCCGAGGTGATGGCCGAGCAGGCTGGGGTCGACGACGTGCTGGTCGCCTACCCGACGGTGGGTGAGCCCAAGATCCGGCGCATCCTGGCGCTGCTGGAGCGGGCGCGCGTCGTCGTCGCGGTCGATTCCACCGCCGCCGCCGAGGCACTCTCGGCGGCGATGAAGCGGCATGGGCGCACGCTCGAGGTCTGCATCGAGGTCAACACCGGGCAGAACCGCTCCGGCGCGCTGGCCGGCGACGAGTCCGTCGCCTTCGCGCTGACCGTGGCCCGGCTGCCGGGCCTCCACATGGTCGGGATCATGACCCACGAGGGGCAAGCCAACTCGGCGCCACCGGACGAGATCGAGACGGTGGCGCTGGCCGCCGGGCGGACGATGGTGGAGATTGCCGAGCGCATTCGCGGACACAGTGTCGAGTTGCCGATGGTCAGCGTCGGCTCGACCCCGGCGTCGCACTACACGCCGACCGTACCCGGCATCACCGAGATGCGCCCTGGTACCTACGTCTTCAACGACAGCTCGGCCTTCCAGTACGGCCGGCTCGGTGTCGGCGATTGCGCGGCCCGCTTCGTCGCCACGGTCGTCAGCCGCCCGGCGCCGGACCGCGCCGTGCTCGACACCGGCTCCAAGTCACTGGCGATGGACCCCGGCAAGGCTCACCCTGGCCACGGCTACATCGTCGGCCATCCCGAGGCAATCATCAGCAAGTTGAGCGAGGAGCACGGCGTCGTCACGCTCCCGGCGGGCGAGGAGGGTTTTGCGGTCGGCGACCGGGTCGAGGTGATCCCGAACCACGTCTGCCCGACCGTGAACCTGATGGACGATCTCTTCATCGCCCGCGACGGCCGCCTCGTCGACACCTGGCGCATCGCCGCCCGCGGCAAGGTGCGGTAATGATTATGCGGTCGCCTCGGGTTCGACGCGGGCGCCGCGCTTGACCGTGCTGCCGCCTTCGATGGTCGCCCCTTGGCCGATCAGGGTGAGCTCCTCGGTTGTCGGCAGCTCATTCCTGGGCTCACCTCCGACGCGCGCCCTGGCGCCGATCCGCACCAGGGCGTCGACGATAGCGAACTGGACCGATGCACTGGCCTCGACGACCGTGTCGTGGAAGACGATCGAGTCTTGCACCGTGGCGCCCTCTTCGACGACCACTCCCGGCGCCAGCACGGAGCGCGCAACTTCGCCGCGGATGTCGCAGCCGGGCGAGATCAAGCTGTTGGTGATCGCCGCCGTCTCATGAATCCTGGCCGGCATCCGTTGCGGTTCCAGCGTCAATACTGGCCAGCGCTGGTCGTCCAACGCGAGACCGGGGTGTTCGGCCAGCAAGTCCATGTGCGACTGGAAATACGACTCCGGGCGGCCGACATCCTTCCAGTAGCCTTCCAGTTCATGCGCGTAGACTTTCCCGGCGCGAACAAGTTCCGGCAGGAGCTGGTCGCCGAAGTCTTCCAGGCCGGTGCTGCCGCCTTCGCCGTCTGGATCGAGGCGTTCATGAAGGGTTTCGAGGGTTTCCAGGAGAACAGCGGCGTCGTAGACGAAGACCTCGGCGAGGGCGATATCGCTCGTCGGCGCCTCCGGTTTGTAGTCGAAGCCGGTGACTCGATTCTCGCGGTTGACCGTGACGACGCCGAAGTTAAATGCCTCGGCGATGGGCACATGGGTCGTGACGAGCGTACAGGTGGCGTCCTTTGCCCGGTGGGTGGCGATCACATCGTTGTAGTCGAGTTTGTAGATGTGGTCGGCGCTGAGCACGAGCAGGAGGTCCGGGTCGAATTCGCGCAGGAGCCGCCGGTTGCGGAAGATCGCATCGGCGTTTCCCTCGGCGAACCCGGTGTCCTTGGCGCCCGCTCCTTGCTGCGGCGGCAAGATCATCAGCCCGCCGTGCGTGCGGTCGAGGTCCCACGGCCGGCCATTGGCGAGCACATCGTTGATCGAGTGCGTCTCGTATTGGACCACGACCCAGACGTTGTCGATCCCGCTGTGGGCCAGGTTGGAGAGCGCGAAGTCAATCAGGCGATAGACTCCGGCGTAGGGTAGCGCCGGTTTGGCTCGCTCCTGCGTCAACACCTCCATCCGCCCACCCTGTCCGCCAGCCAGCACCAGCGCCAGCACTTTCTCGCGTGCCATCCACATCCCCTCCAGTGACGATCTCGTTCGACGTGGTTGACCTGGGCGGCACGATGCAGGAAAGGTGCCAGCCGTTGACCGCGCCTCCATCGACAGGTAGCGTGGCGTAGTGTGGATGAGCAGTGCCGTAGATCACTCCACCACCGAGAGACCGGTCGATGCAGCCCGGTTCGTGAGGGATGCGCTGGCTATCGCTCCGGATGGCTGGAAACCGAGCAGGCGGCGTGCCAGGTGACCGCCGCCGGCCAGCTCGGCCAGCGCGGTCTCGAAATGGGCGGCGGTGAGGACGAGGTGTTCGCCCTCGGTCGCCGCCAGTAACGCCGCCTTGCGAACCAGCTCCTTGATGTAGGCCGGGCTGGCGCCTTCTATTTGCGCGACGATTGCGTCGAGTTCGACCTCGTGCAGGTCGAGGCCGCGGGTGTAGAGCTCCAGCAACCGGCGGCGACCCTCGGCGTCCGGCAAGGGCAGCTCGACGGCGAGGTCGACTCGACCGGGCCGGGCCGCCAAGGCGGGTTCGAGCAGCTCCGGCCGGTTGGTGGTGAGCGCGAAGATGACGTCGCAGTCTTCGCGCAGGCCGTCGAGCTCGTTGAGCAGCTCGAACAGCAGCGGGCCGCCACCGTAGGGATTCCCACGTTCCTCGGCGATCAGGTCGACGTCTTCGAGCACGACCATCGAGGGGGCGAGTTGACGAGCCAATTGGACGACGGGTTGCAGCAACCCCATCCCGAACCCCGTCGTCAAGAGCACCGTGCGGCCCGGCATCTGGCCGATGAGGTACATCAACGTCAGCGTCTTGCCGGTGCCGGGCGGACCGTGCAGCAGCAGACCCCGCTTGAGGGAGCGGCCGGCCGCGAGTAGCGCCGCGGCGTGCTCGGCGAAGACGATCGTGTGGCGTTCCACCCGCTCCAGGATCGCCGCCGGCAACACCACGTCGTCGCGCGTCACCTTCGGCAGCGTGTGGAAGGCGACGAGTGTCTGCGGTCCCATCCCGAGTTGTCCCGGGGAGAGGGAGATGACGTGCCCACGATAGACATTGAGCCGCTGCACGGCCTCGCGGATACCGGCCAGCAGCGCCTGGCCGTCGTCGGAGCGCACCGAAACGGTGTCGACCTTGACCTTTGGGCGGGGCCCAGGCCCCTCCGAGGGACCAGTCAGCGCGACGATCAGGCGGATATCGCCGTCGGTCACGAGATAGACCCCGAACTGGACGCAGGAGAGCACTCGGTCGCCCGCTAGGTGAAAGTTGATGTAGTCGACCTGGCCCTCCGCCCAGGCGATCTGTCCCGGCATCCCGCCCGGTTCGAGCAGGTCGGAGAGCCCGAAGTCCATGTAGCGCTTCTGCGGCGCGGAGACACCGACAAGCTCGGCGCGTCGCCCGACGCCGTTGAGATATTCATCGAGCGCGACTTGCACGTTCGGATGCTCGAACGGGTCGAACTCCTCGGCGGTGACCGCCAGCCGCGTGGAATCGACGTTGAGGTGAGCGCGGAGCCGGTCGCCCAGCAATTGCCCGGCCGGTTTCGCCTCACGCAGCACCGCATCCATAAAGCCGCGGAACGCGACACCGAACCGCGCCGGTGAGAGGTCACTCTCCGTCATCTGTTAGATCCTCCTCTGGCGGCGCGCCGCTCTCTCTTGCCCCATGTCTGACGCATGCCCGATTGTAGGCCGTCCAGGACGCGTCGGTGCTGGCCCGGACCGGGCGATACACTTCATCCACTTCGCTACGCGTACTGAAGAGAGGGAATAGGGCCACCGCCGATGGTTCTCGCACACAGGTCAGCCACGGGACCGTTCGACATCCTGGGCGATATCCACGGGTGCATCGACGAGCTGCGGGCATTGATGGAACTGCTCGGCTACGATGTGCTCGCGTCCGACGGCTCGATCCGGGCGCCTGCGGGGCGAACCGCTGTCTTCCTCGGCGACCTCGTGGACCGCGGCCCCGATTCTATGGCCGTGCTGCGTCTGGCGATGGAGATGGTCGAAACAGGCGCGGCGATCTGCCTGATCGGCAACCACGACGACAAGCTGTGGCGCAAGTTGATCGGCCGCAAGGTGCAGCTCAAGCACGGCCTCGCCGAGACGCTAGCCCAGCTCGCGTGCGAACCAGCGGCAATGCAGGATCGCGTGCGGCGCTTTCTCGGGGACTTACCCAGCCACCGCGTCCTCGACGGCGGCCGGCTCGTGGTCGCCCACGCCGGTCTCAAGACATCGCTGCACGGCCGGGAGACCGGGCGGGCCCGCGATTTTGCGCTCTATGGCGCGACCACCGGTCGCCTCGACGCCGCCGGGCTCCCGATCCGGCTCGATTGGGCGATGGACTACGCGGGGCACGCGCGGGTGGTCTACGGGCACACGCCGGTCGCCGAACCACGTTGGACAAACGGAACCATCAACATCGACACCGGCTGTGTCTTCGGCGGCCGCCTCACCGCGCTGCGCTACCCCGAGCTGGAGCTCGTCTCTGTCTCCGCGCGGGCACCCTACGCCACACTCGCGCGGCCATTCCTGCCCGACCACTGACGCGGGATGTCGCTTCACCGTTCCCCGAAACCGACCCGTGGGGCGAAGGCCGGTTGCTGGACGCGTCGGCCGTTGGGGGGAAGGCGAATGCTCGGCACGGTGGCACATCCCCTGCCTTACCGAATCAGCGCGGGTGAAGAACGCCGAGAGCGACGCTCAACCCGGAATCGCGACGGAGCTTGAGAAAGAGCGCGCATAGCCATCGAAATTCACCGCACCGTCACCAACAGCAAGACACCGAACGAAGCCGCCTAGGCCGGCACCATAGCCTAGTGCGGCTTGCAGAACACTCGGGCCCTTCTCATTGTCATTTCGAGCCGCAGCGAGAAATCTCTTGTTGATGGACAACATGGCTCCTTTGAACGAGAGATTGCTGGCGCTGCGCTCGAAATGAC
>JACDBO010000482.1 GCA_013694885.1 Chloroflexia bacterium
TTTGTCGAACTCAGCAACGGCCTGAGCACCGTCCTCCTGCGTTCCTCGACCATGGAGGCCGCCGACGCTACAGGCTGCCGCGATGGGTTCATCAAAACGTTCACGGAAAGCGGGGCGTGGCCGGCCATGACCCCGGCCACCGGCCCGGATGTCCGCACACTCCGCGGCGACGGCGCCGACCGCGCCTTCGCGACGTTGATCGAAGACGCGACGGTCGAAGCGCCGGCCGTCTACTATCTCGAATGCCGGACACTCCCGGCCGCCGAGGGCTTCCTGGTCGTCATCGCCATCGTTCCCGCCAACCTCTACGAGCAACAGACCGGCCCGGTCGATCAGCTCCTCGCCACGCTTCAGCTGCCGGCACAGGATGCCCCCGCCGCATCGGCGGCCGGACCGATCACCCTGCCAGGCGTCGCCCTTGGCGACCTGGCGCCCGCGCTGGTCGGCGTCGCCGGCACCACCTACACGAGTCCAAGCTATGGTTTTCGTCTGGACGTCGCCGCGCCGTGGGTGATCGAGTCCGCCACCTCCGATCAGGGCGCGGACGCGCTCCATGTCAGCGACGGAACGAGCCAGCTCGTGCTCGACGCCTATCGCGCCACCGATATCACCCCCGCGGCCTGCCTGGGTGAGGTCGGGGCCGAGTTGGCCGCCGACGAAGCCTTCGGCGGTGTGCGGATCATGCAGGGTGCGGACGGCGCGCCCTTGCGTGGCAGCGACGCGAACGGTGACTACGTTGTCTACACCTTCACGCTGGCTGGCGCGGAGGGGGCGGACGATGTCGAGCAGGTGCTCTACGTCGCCTGCCGGACCCTCGGCGACGGGGCGATGCTGCGGATCCTCCACTTCACACCACCGGACGACTACGATGCCCAGAGCCGGGCGCGGCAAGCGTTCCTGGCTGGACTCGTGCTGGCCGACGCCACACCACCGCCCGCCGACTGGCGCCCACCGCACCGCTGATCGTCGATTCATGACTCGGGAGACAACGTAGGCTATGCCGGAGCTGCCGAGCGGGACGGTGACGTTCCTGTTCACCGACATCGAGGGCTCGACGAAGCGCTGGGAGCGCCTGCCCCAGGCGATGGCCGCCGCCGTCGCCCGCCACGATGGTCTGCTGCGCGCCGCGGTCGCCACGCATCGTGGCCACGTCTTCAAGACGGTCGGCGATGCCTTCTGCGCCGCCTTCCCGACACCGGGCGAGGGGCTCGCGGCGGCAATCGTCTCGCAGCGGGCGCTGGTGAGCGAGGCGTGGGACGAGACCGGGCCGATCCGGGTGCGGATGGCGCTCCACACCGGGGTCGCCGAGGAGCGCGACGCCGACTACTTCGGACCGCCGGTCAACCGCGTGGCGCGCGTCCTGTCGACTGGCTACGGCGGCCAGGTCCTGCTCTCGACCGCCACGGCGGACTTGCTGCGAGCCGACTTGCCAGCGGACACGAGCTTGCTCGACCTCGGCCTCCACCGGCTCAAGGACTTACTCCAACCCGAACGCATCTTTCAACTCGTCGCCCCGGACCTCGCCGCCGAGTTCCCGCCGCTCAAGAGTCTCGATCGCCAACCGCACAACCTGCCGGCCCAGGCCACGCCGCTCGTCGGACGGACGACAGAGGTGGCGGCGGCACGGGCGCTGCTGGCGGAGGAAGGGGTGCGCCTGCTGACCCTGACCGGTCCCGGCGGCATCGGCAAGACGCGGCTGGGCCTCCAGGTAGCGGCCGAACTGGTCGGGACCGTGCCCGACGGCGTCTGGTTCGTGCCGCTCGCCGCCGTCACCGACCCGGACTTGGTCGTCCCCGCGATTGCCCAGGCGGTGGGGGTGCGCGACACCGGGCACGAACCGCTGCTGACGACCCTGATCGAGGACCTGCGGTCCAAGGAGACCCTGCTGTTGCTCGACAACTTCGAGCAGGTTGCCTCTGCCGCGACCGTGGTCGGCGCGCTGCTCGCCGGCTGCCCGAAGCTGCGGGTGCTGGTGACCAGCCGCGCGGCACTGCGTGTCTACGGGGAGCGGGAGTCACCCGTCCCGCCACTCCCGCTGCCCGACGCCAAGCGCGTGCCGCCGCTCGCGGAGCTGGAAGATTTTGCCTCGGTACGGCTCTTCGTCGAGCGGGCGGCCGCGATCAAACCGGGGTTTGCCTTGACGGCGGAGAACGCGGCCGATGTCGCGGCGATCTGCGTCCGGCTGGAAGGGTTGCCGCTGGCCATCGAACTGGCGGCGGCTCGCGTCCGCATCCTCCCGCCGGCGGCGCTGCTGACCCGGCTGTCGAACCGCCTCAATCTGCTGACCGGCGGCGCGGCCGACCGCGACCCCCGTCAGCGGACGTTGCGCGGTGCCATCGCCTGGAGCCACGACCTGCTGGAGCCGGCCGGGCAGACGCTCTTTCGGCGACTGGCCGTCTTCGCCGGCGGCTGGACCTTCGAGGCGGCGGAGGCCGTCTGCGCTGCCGCCGGTGGTGACGTGGCGTTCGATGTCCTCGACGGGCTCGACTCCCTTGTCCAGAAGAGCCTTCTGCGGCAGGACGAGACGCCCGAGGGTGAGCCCCGCTTCACCATGCTCCAGACCATCCGCGAGTTCGGCCTCGAGCAGTTAGCGGTAAGCGGCGAGGAACCGGCAATCCGCGTCGCCCACGCCGCCTACTACCTCGCCTTGGCCGAAGAAGCCGACCCGCACCTCTCTGGGCCGGACCAGCGTGTCTGGCTCGACCACCTGGAGACCGAGCACGACAACCTGCGGGCAACCCTCGCCTGGTCGCTGGAGCACGCCGACCCGGAGACGGCGCTGCGCCTGGGCGGTCTTCTCTGGCACTTCTGGGCGCGCCGCGGTCACTTGCGCGAAGGGCTATCCTGGTTCGAGCGCGCGCTGGCTGAGAGCCGCCACGCCTCCCCGAAGGTGCAAGCGACAGCCCTCATCGACATCGGCAACATCGCGAGCGACCTCCACGACTATGAGCGAGCCCGGTGGGCATACGAAGAGAGTCTGGCGATCTGGCAAACGCTGGAGAATCAACCGAATCAAGCCATTTCGCTCAGTGGTCTTGGACGCGCGGCTCGGGGCCAGGGTGAACTCACCCAGGCACGGAACCGATACGAAGAGAGCCTTGCCATCTGGCGGACGCTGGGAAATCACCACGTCATGGCGTTCACGCTGGACGAACTCGGGGACGTGGCCTACGCGGATGGCGACGTGGCGCGGGCTCGCGAGCTCCATGAGGCGGCGTTGGAAATTCTGCTAGGGTTGCACGATCCGGGAAGTGTCGCCTACTCCTATCATAAGCTCGGCCGGGTTGCCTGCCACGCGGGAGATTGTGTCGCCGCCCGCCGGCTTCTCAATGAGGGCATGGCGCTCTTCAATGAGGTGGGCGACAAGGACGGCACGGCGTCGGTGCGCCACGCCCTCGGCGTCGTCGCCTCCCAGGAGGGGAACAGCCAGGAGGCAGCGGTCCATTTTCTCGAATCGTTGACGCTTCGCCAGGAGATTGACGACATCGTCGGCACGATCGAATGCCTGGAAGGACTCGCCCACGTCGCCAACGCGGACCGTGTATTCGAAGAAACGGTGCAACTTTTCGCGGCGTCATCTGCCCAGCGCGCAAAGCTGGGCGTACCCACAATGCGCGGTGACCGGACGCATCATGACCGAGCCATCGCCAAGGCACGCGCCTCACTTGACGACACGACCTACCAGTCGGCTTGGACCAAGGGGGCGGCGCTCTCTATTGATGCGGCCGTGATGGTCGCACGGTCGCTGCCAAGCTCGTGCGCAGCTGCCCTTTACCATCCAGAGCCGCCGTTACCGTCGTTGACTGTTCGTTGATCTCGGAGGCGATGGTTTCCGCTTTATTCAGCCGCATTCTGGTGACTGACCCATTCCATCCGTTGCGGTCAGGGCAGGTC
>JACDBO010000003.1 GCA_013694885.1 Chloroflexia bacterium
CGGTAGAACCGCTCGAAGAGCCGCGGCATCGCCTCAGCCGGAATACCCTCGCCCCGGTCCGCAACGCTGAGCCGCGCTTCGCCATCTCGCGCCGTCACCTGGACAACGATCTCGCCTCCCGTGGCCGAATACTTGATCGCATTGCCCAGGAGGTTGTCGAGGATCTGCCCGAGCCGGTCCTCATCCCAGTGGCCGACCACGGGGATGTCCGGCACGACAACGCGCACCCGATTGGTGGTGGCCTGGGGCTGGACGCGCTGGGCGGCGTCGCGCGCCAGCCGGCCCAGGTCTGTGGGCAACCGCCGCAGGTCGATCGCGCCGGCTTCCAAGCGCACCACCTCCTGCAGGTCGTCGGCCAACCGCTCGATCCGCCACGACTGCTCGATGATGACGTCCACCGCCGCCTCGTCGTAGGCTTTGCGCCGCCGCATCAGCTGGGCCCGGCCGCGGACGACGGTGACGGGCGATCTCAAGTCGTGGCTGGCCATCGCCAGAAAGTCCTCCTGCGCCCGTTCCAGACGTTTCCGGGCGGTCACGTCGCGAGCGATGATGCCGATACCGACGACCTGCCCCGACGCATCGCGGACCGCCGATGAGCGCATCTCGACCTCGACCGGGGTGCCGTCCTTGCGCCGCCACACCGTCTCCAGGGAGGGAATGTCCTCCCCTTGCCGCAGTCGGTCAAGGGTTCCCCCCCATTCGTGGTTCCGCTCGGGCGGGATCAGTAGCGCCACGTCGCGCCCGACGATCTCCGCCGCCGCGTAGCCGCAGAGTTCCTCCGCCCCGCGATTCCAGTCGACGATGATCCCGTCCGGTTGACACCTGAGGATGGCGTCGTGCGAACTCTCCACGATGGCGGCGAGCCGCTCGATGTCTGACTCGGCCCGTTTGCGCGCGGAGATGTCGGTGAAGAGGATGGCCACTTTGCGACTGTCCGGACCACCGAGGCGGAAGGCGTAGACATCGAACCAGCGATGATCCATCGGTTGCGCATCGAGCACAAAGCGGACGGGTTCGCCGGTGGTGGCCACCCGGCCATAGATCTCGAACCAGTGGGCCTCCAGGGTCGGGACGAGTTCGCGCGCGCTCTTGCCGGTGGCCTCGTGCAAGCCGGTATGTCGCTCGAACGCCGGGTTGACCTCCAGAAAGCGATAGTCGACGGGAGCGCCACCGGCGTCGAACAGCAGTTCGATGACACAGAACCCCTCGTCGATGGACTCGAACAGCGTGCGGTAGCGCTCCTCACTCTCGCGCAGGGCGGCTTCGGCACGAGCGCGCTCAAGGCGCGGGTCCACGTTCTCCGGCGTTCGATCCATAGCGGGTACCCCGTGCCGACGGCATCAGTCACGCATCCCGGCAGCCGTGGCTGCCCGAGGTTTCCCGTGCAAGTTCGTGGCCAATCATTTCCGGTCCTGGCGGTCGGCCGAAAAGCCCTCACCCCGGCGGTGGCGCTCCAGCCCTCACACGCTCGGGGACAAGCGGCTTAACCCGGCTTATTCACTAGCCGGGACGGATAGACCCATAGTTGTCATTTCGAGCCGCGGCGAGAAATCTCTCGTTCCGTCAAAGCCATTACCCGAAACAAAGAAGTCTCCGATGCCCTTGAAATGACCAGTCGTGAACAATCCGGGATACGCCCCTCAGCGGGAGCGATAGACGTTGTCGGCATCTCCAGGCAACTGGCTCAATCGTCCGCGGACTGTGCCGCGGTGGTTCCCCCGGTTCCTTCCAGGACAGCCACGACCTGCTCGCCGACACCCCGCGCCGACTGCGGGTTTTGGCCGGTGACGAGGCGGCCATCCGTCGCCACATGGGCATGGAAGGGGCGGGCCCTGGTGTGGCGCGCGCCCCGCTCCGCGAGCGTGGATTCGAGCAGAAACGGCACGACCTCGGTCAGCCCCGAGGCGACCTCCTCCTCGTTGGTGAACCCCGCGACGTGCTTCCCGGCCACGAGCCAGGTCCCATCCGACAGCGTGATGTTGACCAGCGCCGCCGGCCCGTGGCAGACCGCCGCGGCGATCCGCGCCAGCGCGGGGTTGTCCGGAACATCCCGCATCGTGCCGTGGCCCCCGACGAAGAAGATGGCATCGTAGTCGGCCGCGTCGACCTGGTCCGGAGCATGGTATCGCGCACGAGCGCCATCGCCTCGGGACCATCCAGGAACGCCTTCTGCACCGGGTCCGTCACGTCGGCGGCATCCATCGGCGGCTCCCCACCCTTCGGACTGACGGAGGCCATCTCATACCCCGCACGCCGAAACTGCTCATACGGATGCGCGATCTCCGGCAAATAAAACCCCGTCTCCCGCCCCGTGTCGCCCATCTCCCCGTGACTCGTCAAAACAGACAAGATTTTCTGGCGGAAATTCCCTGCTCAGTCCGTTGCATGGCTAGTCCCCGGGCAAGCGCCGCCCAACCGCCACGTAATGAGTTCATCCCAATCCCATCATCATCGTAGAGCGCAATGGGTTCTTCCGCAACGAGCGTCTGCGACTTTCACCTGTTCGCGCGCTTCCTGCCTGACCTCGATTCGCGCACGATCTCACGCTCACGTGCGCCACAGCTTCCGGTGGTGCTTGACGGGAACGGGATGAGGAACTAACAGGAACAAAATCCTTGTGCAGTACGACGG
>JACDBO010000051.1 GCA_013694885.1 Chloroflexia bacterium
GACGGAGATGGCGATCTCGCTCTCACCGAGCGGAAAGGGGTTCCGGAGCGTCGTCACGATGCGCTCGGCGAGTGTCCGCGCGTCGCGCGAGGCGGTCAGCCTGTCGAGAAGGACGACGAACTCGTCGCCACCGAAACGGGCGACCGTGTCGCCGGGGCGGAGGCAGCCCCGCAGCCGCCCGGCGACGACCATCAGGAGGCGATCGCCGGCGTCGTGGCCGAGCGCATCGTTGACCGACTTGAAGCCGTCGAGGTCGAGGAAGAGGACCGCCACCCGGCCTCCTCCATCATCCGCGCGGGCCAGGGTCCGCTCCAGGCGGTCCGTAAACAGCGCGCGGTTAGGCAGATCGGTGAGGGGATCGTGGAACGCCCGGTGCGCCAGCTGCGTCTCCAGGGCCTTGCGCTCCGTGACGTCGTGCAGCGTCCCGACCATCCGCGTCGCCCGCCCATCCCCAGCCAGGAGAACCTCGCCCTGGGCGTGGACGATGCGCTCGCTGCCGTCCGGGAGGACGACGCGGTGGTCGAGGCTGTAGGGCGTCCCTTGCTCGACCGCGGTCTCGAGCGCCACCGCGACACGCCGCCGATCCTCGGCGTGGACACAATTGAGGAAGATGTCGCGCGTGGCGGGGAAGCTCCGCGGCGCCACGCCGAGCATGCGGTAGGTCTCGTCGGACCACCGCTGACGGCCGCTGTCGATCTCCCAGTCCCAGCTCCCGAGTCCCGCGATCCGCTGCGCCTCGGCCAGGCTGGCCTCGCTCCCGCTCAGCGCCTCCTCCGCCCGCAAACGCAATCCGACGTGGTACTCGAGGATGCTGAGGACCGCGACGGTCAACGGCGCCAACAGCAGGAGCGCCCAGGGATTGGTCGCCACCAGGAGCGACGCCAGGAGGCCGAGACCCAGCATCGAGAGGTGCTAGACGGCCCCGGTCCGGTCGGGATAGAGCGTCGTTCCCGTCCAGACGCGGCGGAGCGGCTGCCCCGTCCGCAGCGCCACAACCCCCGCTACGGCCAGGGTGTTGATGAGATACATCACCCCGCCAGCGACGGCGAACAACGACAGATCCGCCGATGTGAAGGTCGGATGGGAAACGTCCCAACCTCCGGCGGCCAGCAGCGTGGCCCCGGTCGCCGCCTGGAGGGTGACCTGGCTACTGTTGAAAACCGCGTGGTCCACATCGCGGGTCGCGCGGCCCAGGTAATGCGCCAGCAGCGTCCCCAACCCCGTGGCCAGCATCGCCAGCGGCAGCGGCAGGATGAGGACCGCCGCGAACGTGATCGCCGTGTCGACGTACAGCTTCGTCCGGGACGCAAAATGGACAGGCCGGAGCCAGGCGGCCGTCGTGCTGCCGCCGATCACCAGCGCTATGATCGCGTCGCCGGACTCGAGTTGCGGCCCGCGGACGAGCACGATCAGAGCCAGCCCGAGGGCGGCGACCAAGAGCGACGTGATGGAGGTCTTCGCCGCCAGCGGGAGTCCGCTCATGGCCGCTCCCGTCCGCCGGCCCGATCCACCGATTGGCAGAGCGCTTCGCCGCGGCGATCGCCCATCCCGCTGACGGGTTGCCGTGGATCCGCGGCTCGGGGCGGGTGGAGGAGACAGCGCACGGGACCAGCACCTCCACTTATGATCGACGAGAACCGCGACCCCTCGTTGATCGCAAACGCCGCCGAGGCATTCCGTATGTCGCTATTAATCTAGCTTGTCAGGGCACCTGAGGAACCGGGCAAATGACCTATCACGGGTCGCGTATTTTCACCCAAAGGGGCACCAGCGGAGAGCGTCACATGGGGACGACGTTGCGTGTTCGGGGGGCGACCGCCCGGTAAACCAGGTCGCCGGCGGCGATGGGGCGCGGCGTCATTTGTGCCGCTCCCCGCGCGGCGGTAGACTCGCTGGCGGTATGGCAACCCCGCGCGACCCTTCCACAGCCACAGCCACGGCCGCGGCACCGACCGAGACGACCCGGCGGCACGCGCCGACCGGTTCAATCGGGCAGTCCACCGCGCCAGCCGAGAGTCAGGGACAGGACGCCGTCGGGTCGCGGACGGGGCGGGGCCGGCAGGCGATCTCCTGGCGGCGCAACCTGTGGGCGATCTGGGCGGCGCAGATGCTGGCGATCGTCGCCTTCAGCCTCCGCGTACCCTACCTCCCGTTCTTCCTCGGCGACCTCGGCGTCACCACCACCGGCGGACAGGCGCTCTGGTCGGGGATCGTCAACGCCGCCGGCGCCGGGGTGATGGCTATCTCCGCGCCATTTTGGGGGGCGATCTCCGACCGGCGCGGGCGCAAGCCAATGCTGCTGCGCGCCCAGTTTGCGGCGACGTTCACCATCGGCCTCATGGCCTTCGCCACCGCCGCCTGGCACCTCCTCGCCCTGCGGCTGGTCGAAGGCGCCCTCGCCGGCACCGTCACCGCTGCCACCGCCATCGTCGCCGTCACCACGCCCAAGGAGCGGGTCGGCTTCAGCCTCGGCATGATCCAGACGGCCGTCTTCTCCGGCGCCGCGCTCGGCCCGCTCGTCGGCGGCCTGCTCGCCGAGCGGATCGGCTACCGCCAGACCTTCGTCGTCTCCTCGGTGATGATGCTGGCTGCCGGTCTGATCACCGTCTTCCTCGTTCAGGAGCGTTTCACCCCGCCCAAGCCACGCGATGATGCGGCGCGAGGTGGACTGCGTGGTACCTGGCAGGTGCTGATGACGCCGGTGCTGCTGGCGATGACGGCGACGCTGCTCGCCGTCCGTCTCGCCTCCTCCGCCGTCCAGCCGATCATACCGCTCTTCGTCGCCGAGCTCGCCGGGAGTCTCGAGCGTGCCGCCGCCCTCGCCGGCGTCACACTCGGCGTGCTGGGCCTCACCAGCGCCGTCTCCTCGGTCTATTTCGGACGTCTCGGCGACCGCCGCGGGCACCGGCCGATCCTGGTCGGCTGCGCTCTCGCCGCTGGGTTGTGCTACCTGCCGATGGCGCTGGCGCAGCACCCCTGGCAGCTGATCGCCCTCCAGGCCCTGTTTGGCGTCGCCGCCGGCGGCATGATCCCGGCCGCCAACGCGATCGTCGCCAACGTCACGGCGCCGGAGCGGCGGGGCGTGGTCTACGGGTTGCTGGCGGCGGCGGCCTCGCTCGGCGGCTTCATCGGTCCGCTCGCCGGCGCCGGCCTCGCCGCCGGTCTCGGCTTCCGTGCCACCTTCGTCGCCACCGCCCTCGTCCTCCTCGCCCTCACCGCCATGCTCCTCCGCCTCGGCCGCCGCCAGTCCTCGCCAGGTACGACGTAGGCCGCTCGGCGCTCGCCTACTTCGCACGTCCGCGGATTGCGGTCGATCGTCGCCCCAACGTACACTCGGGCACGGTAAACCAGCACTCAGAAGGACGCCGCCCATGCCAACCACATCGAAACCAACCACCACGACATTTCACGCCAAAGTGACCGGGCGCCACACGATTACCCTGCCGGCCGAGCTCCGCCGCCACCTTGGGATTGAGAACGGCGACACCATCGAGTTAGAACTCGACGGCGATCACGCAGTCCTCCGCAAGCCGGTCGAAGACCCAGTCGCAGCGCTCGAAGGTATCCTGAGCGACTACTTCGAAGATCATGAGGATGTCCAGCGATTCTTGGAAGAAGAGCGCAGCGGCTGGGAGGAACGAGAGGCGCAGTTAGAGGCGCAATGGGACAGAGCCGAGCGATCTCGCCGCCAGAGCAGTTCATAGAGAAGTTGGCCGTGCTGGGCAATTGAGTTTCGCAAGAGGTTCTCGTCACCTGCTGAGAATGCTTGGGCGAGACGCTGGACGCGTGGTCCCGCTCGCTAGCTCGCATGCGGAGTATGGATGACACGAGTTTAGGGCTTTGCCCCGTACTTTGGTAGGATGTGTTCCATGATCCGTTTCTGGCCATTCGGCGTTAGGGCGATTTCTCCATTGCCGGCCTGCCGAATTTCTTTCAATTCGACTAGGCGGGAGATAGCCTTAGAGACCGACTGTGGAGTACGTTTCACAACAAAGCTTCCGATCTCTGACCTACTCAACCGGTTACTCGGGGCATGATTCAATAGGATTAGAGCGGTTAGCATAATAGTTGGGCCGGAATGGGGTAGCCGCAATGGGCGAACCAGGCTTGGGCATCGGCGGCGGTGATGGTGGCGAGTCCGGCCGCGATGGCCTCGTCCAAGGTCTCACGGGT
>JACDBO010000059.1 GCA_013694885.1 Chloroflexia bacterium
CAGCTCACGCGGGACGACGCCGTGGCGATCCCGCATCGCCGCCGCGAAGTCGATCAGTGCCTCGACGGTCTCGGTGTATGAGCTGACGTCGACGAGCTGGGAGCCGATGTGCGCGTGGTAACCGGCGAGGTCGAGGTGGGGATGGCGCAGCACCGCCGCGACCGCTCGTTCGGCCTGTCCCGATGAGATCGGGAAGCCGAACTTGGAGTCGGCGACCCCCGTGGCGATCTTCTGGTGGGTGTCGACGTCGATATCGGGGTTGAGGCGCAGCATCACGGTGACCGGCGCATCGCGACCGTCGCTGAGGCGCGCGAGGAGCTCGATCTCGTGGTCGTTGTCGATGACGATCGTGCCGACCCCGGCGGCAATTGCCTCCCGCAGCTCGTCCTCGCCTTTGTTGTTGCCGTGGAAGGCGATCTCGGCGGGTGGAGTCCCCGCCCGCAACCCGGCATAGAGCTCGCCGCCCGAGACCACATCGAGCCCCAGCCCTTCGTCGCGCAGGATCCGCAGCAGCGACAGGTTGAGGAACGCCTTGCCGGCATAGACGACGCGCGACCGGGGGTAAGCGGCCGCAAAGGCGTCGCGGACCAGGCTGGCGCGCTCGCGCAGCGTCCGCTCATCGTAGATGTAGAGCGGCGTTCCGAAGCGTTCGGCGAGCGCGATCACCGCGACGCCGCCGAGTCGGAGTTCCCCTGTCTCCGCCCGCTCGGCGGTCACCGGCCAGATGTCGCTCGTGCCGTCGTCCATTGTGCTCGACCTTTTCTCTCATGGAGTCCCGTACCATCACCGAGTCTACGAACGCTCGTGAGGTCGGGCAAGCCCGGATTATTCACGAACTGTGGGTACGCTCATCCGGGCGATCTTTCGTTACCGGCGATGGCTCACACGGAACGAGGGATTTCTCGCTGGTAACTATCACTGCGGCTCGAAATAACAGCGTTGTGGCTGTCCGACGCGATCGAGGGCTGAGTGAGCGACTGACTCGGCCCTCGGCCATCGCTCCTCGGCCCTTCGGTTGGGGTGAGGGCACTCCATCGTCGCTGGTATACTTGTCGGACTGATTCGCGCGAGGGCGTGGGTCAATTGCCGGACGCGAGGAAGGATGGTTTAGCGGTGACTCTCCTGGCGATATGACGCGGCGATGAGCAATCCGCGAGTGCGTCCGGCCCGCGGGCCGTGGCGTGGCTTCTCACGGGTGTGACCGACCACGTTCGTACCGCTTCGCCAGTCGAGGGAACAGACGCGCCATGCCACCGACCACACTCCTGACCGTCTCCGGTCTCACCAAGACCTACATCACCGATCAGATCTTTGCCGAGGTTGGCTTCCAGATCGCCGAGCGGGAGCACGTTGCGCTCGTCGGGGTCAACGGCGCCGGCAAGTCGACGATTCTGCGCATCATCGCCGGGCTGGAGCACGCCAACGCCGGCGGGATCGTCAGCGCGCAGGGGCTTCGCGTTACCTATCTGCCACAGGAGACACGCTTCACCAGCGCCAACACTTTGCGCGCCGAGGCGCGGCGCGCCTTCGCGCCGGTGCTGGAGATGGCCGCGCGGATGCGCGAGATCGAAACGGCAATGGCCGACGCTGGCGACGCCCTGGACGACCTGCTGACCGAGTACGACCGCTTGCAGACACGCTTCGAGGCGGGCGGCGGCTACGATGTCGAGCATCGCACCGACGAGGTGCTGCACGGGCTCGGCTTCACCGCCGCGCAGTTCGACGAACCGGTCGACCAGCTCAGCGGTGGCCAGAAGACCCGCGTGGCGCTTGCCAAGGCGCTGCTTGCCGACCCCGACTTGCTGCTTCTCGACGAGCCGACCAACCACCTCGACCTTGAGATGCTGGAGTGGCTCGAGACATTCCTACGCGGCTGGAGCGGCGCCTGCCTGATCGTCTCCCACGACCGGTACTTCCTCGACCGGGTGACGACGCGCACGCTCGACCTCTCCTTCGGGCGGCTGGAGGACTACTCCGCGTCGTACGCCCGCTACCTCGACCTGCGCACGGAGCGGATGACGCGGTGGCAGAAGGAGTACGACGCGCAGCAAGCCCACATCACCCACCAGGAAGAGTTCATCCGCAAGTACGGCGCGGGGCAACGCTACCGCGAAGCACGCGGCCGGCAGAAGAAACTCGACCGCCTCGAACGGGTCGAGCGACCGGTGGAGCACGACCGGCTCAATCTGCGTCTCGGCGGCGCCAGCCGCTCCGGCCGGGTCGTCCTCTCGACCAACCCGCTCAAGATCGGCTACGACGGACCGGGCGACCCCACTCAGTTGATCGCCACGCCGGAGCTAGAGATCGAGCGCGGTGACCGGATCGGTCTGATGGGTCCGAACGGGAGCGGCAAGACCACCCTGCTGAAGACGCTGACCGGGCAGCTGCCGCCGCTAAAGGGGCGCTACACGTACGGCACCAACGTCAAGCCGGGGTACTACGCGCAGTCGCACGAGCAGTTGCGCGACAGCGGCAAGGAGACGCCGCTCTCGCTGATGGTCCATAGTCAGGCGATCAGCGCGGAGGGCGCTCGGACCTACCTGGGCCGCTTCCTGTTCAGCGGCGACGATGTCCACAAGTCGATCAGCGCGCTCTCCGGCGGGGAGCGGTCACGTCTCGCGCTCGCCGCGCTGCTGCTCGAACAGGCGAACTTGTTGATCCTCGACGAGCCGACCAACCACCTTGACATCCAGGCGCGCGAGACGCTGGAGGAGATGCTGGCCGACTTCGACGGCACGATCCTCTTCGTCTCGCACGACCGCTACTTCATGGACCGCATCGCGACCACGCTCTGGATCGTGGAGGAAGGCGGCATCACCGTCTCCCTCGGCAACTACACCGACTACCAGCGCCGCCTCGGCCGCCGGGGAGCGGTGGCGGAACCCGATACCCAGGAGGACACGGAGACGCAACCCGCCGCCATGTCGAGCGTCAATGGCAACGGCGGCCCGCTCATCGAGCGGACGGCCAAGGGCAAACCGCGCCGCCGCAATGACGCCGAAGCGCAGCGGGCGATGGCGCACACCGAGCGTGAAATCGGCCGCCTGGAAGGCAAGCTGAACGAACTCAGCGATGCCCTCGCCATCGCCGGTATCGACCAGGACGTAGCCGCCATCGCCCGCCTCGGCGAGGAATATGACCGCACGCAAGCTGCCCTCGATGACGCCTACGCGGCCTGGGAGACGGTCTCGCGGGCAGCCGAGGAGCTGACCGTCGCGGGCGCGTGATCGCCCGGGGGCACGTAGGTCAATTGGTGTGCGGTGGTGCGCACACCCGTCATTCTGAGTAGTCCGTCACAGCAATTGTGTCCCACCTACACGACCGTCATGCTGAGGCCGCAGCCGAAGAAACCACCGGCGAAGCCGATGCGCGCAGCGCCTACCCCTCGCTCGAACGGCCGATAGATGCGCCGGCTTCGCCGTCG
>JACDBO010000063.1 GCA_013694885.1 Chloroflexia bacterium
TCCCTGTCGTGCTGCTGCACGGCCTCAGCGATTCGTGGCACTCCTACGAACGTGTGCTGCCCCATCTACCGCCGTCCATCCACGCTTTCGCCCTGTCGCAGCGAGGTCACGGCGATTCGGAATGCCCCGAGTCGGGCTATGGCCCTCGGGACTTCGCGGCGGACGTGGCGGCATTCCTGGACACCCTCAACCTTGGGCAAGCCATCATCGTCGGTCACTCCCTGGGCGGCACCGTCGCCCAGCGCTTCGCGATCGATTATCGCGAGCGGATGCTCGGGCTGGTGCTCGTGAATTCCTTCGCCAGCTTCCGGAGCAATCCGGTCGTCGTGGAGTTCCAGAATGCACTGGCAACTCTGACAGACCCGATCGATGCGACCTTCGCGCGCGAGTTCCAGGAGAGCACGCTGGTCCAGCCGGTGCCGCCGGCATTCCTCGACACCGTTGTGAGCGAGAGTCAGAAGGTCCCGGCCCGCGTATGGCGAGCGGTCATGGAAGATTTCCTGGAAGCCGAGGTTTTCGGGGAGCTCGACGCGGTCAGGGCGCCCACGCTCATGATCTGGGGCGCTCAGGATGCCTATGTGCCCCGAAGCGATCAGGAGGCGCTCGTGGCGGCGATCACGGACGCGCGGCTCGTGGTCTACCCCGGTGCCGGGCACGCCCTCCACTGGGAGGAGCCGGAGCGCTTCGCGGCCGATCTGACGGCCTTCGTCGAGAGCCTTGTCCCTTGAGGTCGCGACGCACCGGCCCAGATGGCGAATCGCCCGACAGGACGGCGCTCACCGATGGAGTGTTTCCGATGACTGACCGAACGTTCGACAACCAGACGCTGCTCCGGCAGCTGATCCTGCTCGACGGGATTCCGCGGCGCGTCATCGCCCTCACTGGTGTGGCCTCGGCGGGGACCCTGCTCGGAGCCCTCCTGCTGGGCTTCCCACTGTGGGCGGTTGTGCTGGCCACGCTGCTGCCGTGGGTGCCGCCCTTCGCCGTCGACATGGCGTTGATCTCCCGCCACTATGGCTGGCTGGCCCTCTTCTACGCTCTGGTCGTCACCCAGATCGGCCACTTCCTGGAGCATGTGGTGCAGATGGGGCAGATCCACATCCAGGACAGGCCGTTGCCCCAGGCTCGCGGCGTCTTCGGCGCCCTGGATATCGAGTGGGTCCACTTCGCCTGGAACACCTGGGTCCTCGTCGCCGTGCTGCTGCTGCTGCGGCCCTTTGCGCGCAACCCCTGGCTCCGCCTCACGGCGCTGTTCGCGGCGTGGCACGAGCTGGAGCACGCCTACATCATCTGGACCTTTCTCGAAACGGGAAGGGCCGGCGGCCCCGGTCTGCTGGCCGACGGCGGCCGCCTCGGTGGCGGGTTGCCGCTGAGTCGACCCGACCTGCACTTCCTCTACAACGTGGTCGAAACGGTGCCGCTGCTGATCGCCTTCGTCCACGCCGTGCGGCGATTCTGCGATGTCTGCCTGGCGCGCGCCCGCGCTCACGCGCCCGTGGGAGGCTCGCGATGATGCCGGCGATGAGTGCTGTCTGGTTCCCGGCGCACGTGACCGGAGCGAGTGGGTGGCACGCGGGGGATCTGCTCTCCGCCCTCCTCGTCGTGGTCGTCGTTGCCGGCCTGACGCTGCTCGCGGCGGGCCGGCGCGCCCGGCTTCACGCTCGCGAGGAAACGGATGGCGGTCGTTGACGGTGGCTTGACGCCGGCTCCGTACCATCGCGGTGAGCCATGAATGAGGCGTCGGCCAGAACGAAGGGAGCCTACACCATGCGAGAAGTCTGTATCTGCGGGCGGTACGGCGATGTCGAGGACCGCGATCCCGTCCCCGGCCCGGTCGGCGACATCGGTCTGAAGTGCCCAAACTGCGACCACATCGACGATCTCGGTTGGTTGGCCGCGCGGGAGCAGGCGGCGATTTGGGCGGAGGTCCGGCGCCGCTACGAGGCGAACGCGAAGCTCGTGCTCCGCACATAGGGATGGCGGCGAGGAGTGCGGCAATGGTTGACATGGCGATCGACGCTCTCAATCGGCTCGGTGATGACCGCGACGAGGTAGCCGATTCCCTGCTCGGCCGCGCACCGGCGGAGCGCTCGCGACTCATCTCCCAGGGCGGCGTCTTTAGGCCGCTGACGGAGCGTCTCTTCGTCGCGGCTGGACTCGTGCCGGGCATGCGTGTGCTCGACCTCGGCAGCGGCGCGGGCGATGTCGCGTTGCTCGCGGCCGAGATGGTCGGACCAGCGGGGTCGGTGGTGGGTGTCGACAACGACCCGAACGTGCTCGTGATCGCGCGGGAACGGGCGTACCAAGCGGGGTTCACCAACGTCTCGTTTGTCGAGGGCGATGTTGGCGGTGGCGTTCCCGCCGACACCTTCGATGCGCTGGTCGGCCGGTTCATCCTGATGTATCAGTCGGACCCGGCGGCCGCGATCCAGGCCCGGCTGCCCTGGCTCCGGGCTGGCGCGGTCATCGCGTTCCACGAGATGGATATCGTG
>JACDBO010000009.1 GCA_013694885.1 Chloroflexia bacterium
CCCTCGTTCTCAGCCGGCTTCAGCCGGGTTCCTAGGTTTAGCGCGGCGCCTTTAGGCCCGCGCATGGCCGTTCCGGCCATATCGTCCCCCCGGCACCCATCTACCCAGCCCGCCGCTCGTCCGACGACGGCTCCTCTCTCTCATTCGGCCGCTCCGTGGCCGGCCAGCGCGGCCCTCCCGGAGGCGGCCGGTCATCGTCCCGCTCGAGCACGTCGCCACCGCCGAGCCAACCGCCCAGCCCACGGCGCCGACCGGCCGGTGATTGGGCGCGGGAACGGGCCGGAACGTCCACCCCGACCCGGTCCGTCAGCGCCAACCGCGCGAAACCACCCCGCCGCCCTCCGGCCATGCGCGGCAGCAGCAACGCCACCACGATCAGCGCCGCCAGCACCGCCAGCAGCGCCCCGGCGACGACCCACCCGGCACGGACCATCTGGTCCGGTGTCTGGATGTCCCGTCCCAGCATCGCCAGAAAAAACCCGCCGCCCAGCGCGGCGATGCCGAGGATACCGGCCACGCCGAAACCGGGGATCACGAAGATCTCCAGCCCGATCAGCGCCACGCCGAGGCCGATCAGCACGAAATCCTCCCAGCCGGCAAGCCCGGCCAGCAGATGCCCCCAGAAGAAGAGGCCAATGCAGACCAACCCGGCCACGGCGGCGATCCCGAACCCCTCGAACAGGGCATCGCCGACGATCAGGAAGAGCCCGAGCATGATCAGCAGCGAGGCCACCACCGGGTCGGTGACCCAGCGGACAATCGTCTCCAACCCGCTCGGACCGAGCCGCACGACCTCGGCATCGGCGGCGCCGAGCGTATCGAGCAGCGCGGTGAGGTCCGGCGCGGTCCCCTCGGCATAACCGTGGGCGAGCGCCTCATCGGTCGTCAACGTCAGCAGGGAGGTGGCGTCGTCCAGCCCCGGCACGACCACCGCCGGGTCGACCATCGCCGCCGCGATCGCCGGGTCGCGCCCGCGCCGCTCGGCGGTCGCGCGGAAGGTCGAACGAACGGCGGAGATCGTCTTCTCGCCCGCCGTCTCGCCGCTGCCGTCGACCGGCGTCGCCGCGCCATAGACCGCGCCCGGCGCCAGGTAGATCCGCTCCGAAGCAATGGTGATGAGCGCCCCGGCCGAGAACGCCTCGCGGTTCACGTAGGCGACGGTCGGCACACCGGTGTCCAGGATCGCGTCGCGCATCTGGAGCACGGCGTCGAGCCGCCCACCCGGCGTGTCGAGGTCGAGCACGACCATCCGCGCCCCACCCGCCTCCGCCTCCTCCAGCGCCCGCCGCAGGTAGTGGGCGACCCCGAGGTCGATCGCCCCGTGGATCGGCACCACGTAGACCGGCCCTTCGCTGTCCATCGTGTTCTGCGCCGTAACTGCGCCCGGTGCCACCGAGAGCGCGGCGAGCAGCAACGTCATGACGGTCAGGAACGCGAGCGTCTCTCGCCGACCCGCTTGACGCCGATGTTCGACTCCCCGATACAGGCCCACCATGACACCGGCCCTTGACATAGAAAGCATGCGCTCATGGTAGCACGTTGGGAGTTTTCACTTGAGGGTTTCCACTCTATAGTTGAGCCCAATCTGCCGGCTACGATGGCGTCATTCGCTGGGAAACACGGGGCCAAGAGCGCGCCTCGCCAGTACGGCGCGCTGACATTCCAATCTAGGGAGGTCGAGACGATGGGGTCGAGAGTAATCGCTCCTCTAACGTTCTGGCTCGTACGCGTGTCGTTCTTGCTGACGGCCGTCGTGCCACTGATGCCGCAGGTCGCTGGCGCGCAGGACACCGGCCTCGTCGATGACGACACCTATGTCTTTGAGGACAGCTACGTTGAGGTTACCTGGGATCGTCCCTGGTCGTTCGACGAAGAGAACTCAAGCTTCGACGAGTCGGGCGAGTTCGTCGTACTGACGGACGTTCCTTGGGCCGCCCTGGGCATCTTGGACTTTCCCGAAATCGTGGACTCCGAGTTTGCACGCGACTTCGTGCTCGGCGGGTTCGAAGCCGCGGTCGATGACGTGGAACAGATCGATCGCGGCTCCTACGATGACACTTCCTACTCCCTCGATCTTCTTGACTCCGAAGGATTGCAGGTTGGCCTATTCTCCCTCTTTATCGGCCATTCGAACGCCGATCTCACATCCATCTATTTCTTCTTTGCGCAGGTCGACAACTTCAGCGACAGCATGGTCGACGCTCAGGAGAACGTAGAGATCGACGATAAGCCGATCTTCGACGGTGTCCAACCGGAGGGGTTGCAAGAGCTCTTGGATGACGAGGCTGACGCCTCGTCATCGGTAAGCAGCGGCCGCGACGATAGCGATGGCTATTACGACCGGACGTACGACTACGGCGTCGAGTGGACAGGCGACTGGGTCACTGAAGAGGACTCGATCCTGTCTTCGTCCAGCCTCACCTCCGACGCCGACCTCGTCCTCATCAACGAGTCAGAATTTGCTATTGCCGTGTTCTCGGGCTTCGAGACCGGCGGCCTGACGCCGGAGTTCTGGGTCGACGAGCTCGCCGCCATCATGGAGGAGGAATCCGAGTTTCGCCGGGGGCGCGTCGAGGCCCAAATCGTCGACGAAGATGGCCTCCTCATCATTTTCACCGGGCGTCTGGATTCCGAGCCGATGGTGCTGCTGTTGGAGCTCATCATGCTGCCGGACGCAGAAACCGCAGTGGCCATGTTGTTCATGGTATCGGAGCAAGATCTTGAAGAGGCGGTCGAGTCACTCCAGTCAGATATCACTGTAAACGGTGATCGGCCACTCCGGCTGTGGGAGGACTTAGAAGAGGATGAGGGCGAGGACGGCGCGATCCTCAGTTCTCCCCAAACGAAGCGCGGTTAGACATTACGTGGCAAGAGGCGGCGGACCCTATGCTCCGGTCGAGTCCGGTGCCCGTACGGTAGCTCCACCGGACTGCCGTCCCCTGCGCCGCCACCGGAATCCTGACGCCGGCAACGAGGATCAGCGCCAGCGCGGCGACAAGGACGGACACCGCGCCATGGTGGGCGGAAGGCAAGCAGCGTTCGACGATGCCCGACGCCAAGCGAGGCGCCTCTCTGAGACGCATCACTGACGCGCGCCGCTCCTCGTGCGCTTTCCTCTGCCTTCGCTGCCCGGCATCTCCATGCCTTGCTGATGCTCCTTGGTATGCGCTGTGCATAGACATTATGGCATCATCGAGGCGTCGCATGCGCGATGGCCGTATGATCTGCAACCGAGCGATGCGGTCCGGAACATCGAGTCGCCCCCGTTTTATGGGCACAATGTAGGGGGATCACCCCCACTCGGTCGCTTTGTTGGGATACGCTGGCGTCCGCGGACGGACAGCCACATACTGACTGACAGGACCGCCTTTCCGCCCCGAAAGCGGCACCTGCGCCGCGATGCGGAAGGAGAACACGCGAACATGGTCTGGTGGGTCCTTATCGGCGTGGCGGCCCTGGCGGCCGCACTCGTCAAGGTCTTTGACCGCAAAGTGCCGGGTACGCTCTCCAAGGCGGTCCTGCTCCTCTGGGCGGTCGGACCGCTCGTCGGAACACTCTGGGCCATCGCGCTGCTCTGGCAGGAGTGGATCGGCTGGCGTGAGCTGGCGCTCTTCGTCGTCCTCTACTTCGCGACGGGGATGGGCATCACGCTCGGCTTTCACCGGCTACTGACTCACAGCAGCTTCGAGACCACCCCGATCGTGCGCGGGACCGTCCTGGCGCTCGGCTGCATGGCCGGCCAGGGACGGCCGATCGACTGGGCCTCGAATCACCTCAAGCACCACGCCTTCGCCGACAAAGAAGGGGACCCGCACAGCCCGCTGGAAGGGCTGTTTCACGCCCACCTCGGCTGGTTCTTCTCAAGCGAGCCCGCCGACCGCGAGCGCTACGGCGCACGCCTCCAGGCCGACAAACTGGTGTCCTTCATGGACCGCACGACCGTCGTCTGGTTGGTGCTCGGCCTCGTCATCCCCTACCTCGTTGCTGGCTGGACCGGCTTCCTTTGGGGCGGGCTGGTCCGCATGGCGTTCCTGAACCACGCCACCTTCGCGGTCAACTCGATCTGCCACGCCTTCGGGTCTCGAGACTTCGAGACGAAGGACGAGAGCCGCAACAACTGGATCGTCGCGGCGCTGACCTTCGGCGAGGGCTGGCACAACAACCATCACGCCTTCCCGGCCATGGCTTACCACGGCATGAGCTGGCGTCAGTTCGACCCCACCGCCGTCACGATCCGGCTGTTGGTGTGGCTGCGCCTGGCGCGTAACGTCAAGCTGCCGCGCCCGGAGCTGATCGCTCGCCGCAAGGCGGGTCCGGCGCCTACCCCGGCCACCGGCGACTAGCGCTCCCGTGGGGAGAACCGAGAACCAGGGAGAAACCACGCCGTGACGTTCATGGCTGATTGGTGGATCCTCTCAGGGAAAGGGAGTACGAGATGGGGAAGATCTCTTCGGCGCTTCGGACAAGCGCGCTTGCATTGGCGCTGTTGCTCGGGTTGCTGACGGCAGCGCCGGTGATGGCCCAGGATGCCACGCAGGTGCCAGCGGCGGTCGCACAGACGGCAGAGGAAGAGGACGAGGGAGGCTTCGATGACTGGGGCCTGCTCGGCCTCTTGGGCTTGATTGGTCTGGCCGGCCTGCGCCGGCGGGAGCCGAAAGTCCGCCGAGTCGACCGCACGGCGGTTGATCGAACCAACGACGTTCGTCGCTAGGCTTAACCAGAGGGGGGCTGGCACGTGAGATCGTTGTTTGGCCCGCGGAGCTTTGCGGGGGGGCGGGTCCAGGTCTTTGGCTGCTCACCCGGCTGCCTCCTCCTCTCGCTGGCCGTCTCGATCATCGCCACAATCATCTTGAACCTGCTGCTCAACTGGTTCTGACCCGACCCGGATCACCAGAGCCAAGACGCGGTCAGGTGACGGGCGGTCCGA
>JACDBO010000079.1 GCA_013694885.1 Chloroflexia bacterium
CTCTCACCAGAAGATGCGCTGACGATCCTCGCCCGCAAGTACCCCGGACTGCTCGACGAGACGGGACAGCTTGCCGTCGATGCCGACCTCACGGGTGCTCCCGAGCTCCAGGCGATCCTGAGTGCCATCGAGCAGCAGGCACGACAAGACTGAGCCGAGCAGCCGCCGATCGGCAATCACTCATTGCAGGGTCAAGCCGGTCACGCTACACCGACTCACCTTCGCGGGTGGAGGTGGCGGTGTCGGGGGCGCCGCGGATGGCGGCGTAGGCGGCGGCGCCGAGGACGCCGCCGATAAACGGGGCCGTCAGGTAGACCCACAGGCTGCCCCATGTGCCGGAGACGACGGCCGGCGCCAGGGAGCGGGCCGGGTTCATCGACGCGCCGGAGATCGGGCCACCGAAGAGCGCGTCGAGGAGCAGCGTGCCGCCGATGGCCAGGCCGGTGGCCGCCACCGGCGCCCGGTCGTCCGTCGCCACCCCACAGATGACGAAGACGAGCAGGAAGGTCAGGATGATCTCCAGCCAGAACGATTGCAGGTCCGATCCGGCCGGCTGGTTCGTGCCCAGGTCGGCGATGTCGCCGTGGATGGCCAGCACGAGCAGGCTGGCGACGAAGGCGCCGATGAGCTGCGCGCCCCAGTAGAAAGGCACCATCCGTGGCGAAAAGCGTCCAGTCGCGGCGAGGCCGAGGGTGACGGCCGGGTTGATGTGGCAGCCGGAGATGTGGCCGATGGCATAGACCATCACCATTACCGCGAAGGCGAAGGTAAGCGCCACACCGACATGGCCCAGCGCGCCGGTCTCCACGTCGGCGACGATGGCGCTGGTGCCGGCAAAGACGAGTGCAAACGTGCCGATCGCCTCGGCGGCCAGCCGGTTGAGATGTGTCACCTGCTCTCCTTTTACGAAGGGCCGAGCCTATATTACGGTGAGGGTACTACAGCGCCGGGGTGACGGAAGACCCTCACCCCGGCGCTGACGCGCCACTTGTCCCCTCCCGACCTCCCCCGACTCGGCTCAGGGTTGGGGGAGGAGCATCTCCCAGTTCTGGGAGAGGAGTACGGAACCGACTCAGTCCTCAGACCTCAGTCCTCGGCCCTTCGTTCGCGAAGAGGACGAGCGCGGCGGCGAGGGCGGCGAGGGCGGCGAGGAACCACAGGACCGGCGTGTACCCACCCCACCAGGCCACGAGCGCGCTAGTCCCGACCGGCGCGAGTGCCCGCGCGCCGGTGACGAGGGCGCCGAGCACCCCGCTGATGCTGCCGAAGGCGGCCGGTCCATAGAGATCGGCGACGAGCGCCGCCCGTGCCGGTGTGATCGCCCCAAACCCCGCTCCAAAGAGCACGACGAATAGCATGACCTCGAAGCGGGTGTCGGCGCCGACGAGGACGACGATGGCGGCTGCTTCGAGCAGGAAGATCAGCGAGGTGACGATGTGCCGCGGCACCACCGCGCCGAGCGGGGTGAAGATCAGCCGTCCGGGCAGCGCCAGCAGCCCGACCAACCCGGCCGCGCCGGCCGCGAACCCGGTCGAGAAGCCACGACCGAGCAGATACGGGATAAGGTGGATGGTGACGGCGACGACGGCGGCCATGAGTAGGAAGAACCCCCCGCCGAGCAACCAGAACGCGGCGCTCTGCAGCGCCTCCCGCAGCGTGCGGCTCGGTGCCGCTGTCGTCTCCCCGTGGGACACGGATGGGATCGCCGGGCGTGCGCGCAGCAGCAGCGCATGGGGCGGGATCGTCGTCAGGGCAAGGATCGTGGCGAGTACGACGAGGGCGCTCCGCCAACCGAGCTGGCCGATCAACCAACTCGCCAGCGGGATGAAGATGACACTGGCGAAACCGCCGACAAAGGTGAGCACTGTCAGCGCCCGACTTCGCGCGCCGCGCTCCGGAAACCAGACGGCAACCACAGCGAAGGCCGGCTCGTAGAGGACGGCGGCCATCGCCAGCCCGATCCCCGCCCAGACCAGATAGAAGAGCGGGACACTGTCGACGGCGGCCCAAGCGAGCACGAGCAAGGCGCCAAGGGTCGAACCGGAGGTCATCAGGGCGCGCGGACCGTGGCGATCCAGCCAGCGCCCGACCGGGATGCCGGCCACGCCGGCGACGAGCAAGGCGAGCGAGAACGCGCCCGTGAGACCTGCGCTGCCCCAACCCAGATCCTCACGCATGGGGACCAGGAAGACGGCAAACGCGTAGTAGAGCACGCCCCACGAGACGGTCTCGGTCCCTGAGAGGGCAATCACCTGCACCCACCCACCCGACATCCGCGGCGATCGGAGTGATCCAGTACTGTTCACGCACTCGTCCATATAGGCATTCTCCTCCGCCATTGCTGACCCAATCAGGCTAGTGGCGTAGGAGTACCGGATAGCCCGTTCGGGGGGTATGTGCTATGATGCCGTGGAAGTATCCCTTATGATGGTGTCGTCGCTTAGCAGTGTCGAGTGAGTCACCGTATTCTAATAAACTGGGCTTGTGGTCCGTTGCACAGCAAACGGCGGCGCCGTGAGCCAGGACCCTACCGCGCGTTGATGGGCGGTGGGGACGAAACGTGCGGCGAGTGTCGCCGTGATCGTCAGCGGCGAGCGCGCTCGCCATCGATGATCACGGGGAGCGCGGGGAGTATGGCGGATTCGCGAGTGATGGTCAGTAGCGCGAGTGGGCTGCCCGGATCGCGCGGGATGATTCGCGACAGGGCCACCGCCGAATGGATCGCTGGGACACTGGCGGCCGGCGTGCTCCTGTGGTTGGCCTTCAGTCTCTTCACCGACTGGGTCCATATCTCGGTTGATCTCTCGGAGCGGGTTCGGAGCGGCGAGGATGTCGCGTCGTCGGTCGCCCGGCTGTTTGCCGCCCTGGCCCTCGGCCTGGTGCCGCGTGAGGAGGGTGGACGACGCCTCCACTGGCTGGCCGCCGGCTTCCTGGTTCTGGGCTTGGGCCAACTCGCCTTTGGCTACGTTCAGCCGGTGCTCCAGGGCGGGCCGACGCCCATTGCCGAGGGGCGGCTCGAGGCGTTCCTGGTCCGTGGGCTGGCGGGTCTGATCTTCGCCGCCGCACTGCTCCCCGTGATGCCGCCCCGGATCACCGCCTGGGCAGGAGTCACGGTTTCCGCGGTGGTCGTCGGGGGTTACGTCCTGGCCGAGTTCGCCATGGGCGATTGGATGGCCGCGTTGGCCGTGGCCGATCGTTCGTCCGACGCCGCGCGCCTGCTCACCGAGCCGGCGTGGTGGGTCACCCTGGCCTATATCGGACTCGCCTTCACCGCCGCGGTCGGGGCCAACCGCCAGCATCGCGTCGGCAACCTTCGGGATTGGTTGCTGATCGCGTTGGTTTTCTGGGCGGGGTCGCTGCTCCACGATGCTCTGTGGCCGCCCTCGTACAGTGCCATCGGGGTGACGACGGGCGACCTGCTCCGGCTCGCCTTCACGGTGTCGGTTGCCGTTGGCGCGGTGATCGAGCTGCGGCGGATCGCCGCCGAGCGCGCACGCCTGCTTGCCGCCGAGCGGGAGTATTCCAACCGCCTGGCCGAGCTGTCGCAACTCCGCGCCGATTTCAACGCGATGGTCATCCACGAACTCGGCGCTCCGGCGTCTACCATCCGTAATTTCACCGAGGTGCTCGCCAGCGGAGGGATCCGGCCCACCGATCAGGCGCCGATTCTCACCATGATCCGCGGCGAGTCGGAGCGAATGCTGGCCCTGATCGACGACGTCCAGTCCACCGCCGCCGCCGAGCGTGAGGAGTTCTCCGTCGTGCCGCGACCGCTGCCGGTAGCCGCCCTCCTCGCCGACGCCACCGCCTTCGCCGGCACGCTGCCCGGTGAGCGTG
>JACDBO010000104.1 GCA_013694885.1 Chloroflexia bacterium
CCGTCGTACCGCCCATCAGGGGGTTGCGCCGGTGGCCGGTGTGGCATCTTGCGTTTTGGATCGTCTGCCTGCTCGGCCCGCTGATACCGGTGGGCGCCTTCGCGTCCGACATGCGCGGCGGCAGAGACGTCACGGTCGCCGGCGATGGGCAGGTTCGCGACGATCTCTACGCGCTCGGCGGAGTGGTGACGCTGGACGGCGATGTCACCGGTGATGTCGCGGTGATTGCCGGCGATGTGCGGATTGGCGGCGATGTTGGCGGCTCCGTCAACGTCGTGGGGGGCCGCGTCGATGTTGACGGCGCGGTCGGAGGCTCGGTTCGGGGCGTGGGCGGTATGGTCGACGTCTCCGGCGAGATCACGGGGGACCTCGTGGTGATCGGCGGATCGGCGCGGGTGTTCAGCGGCGGCCGCATCGGTGGCGACCTGATCGTCGGCGGCGGCAACATCGACGTGCGCGGCGCCGTGGCAGGCGACATCAGGGGCAGTGCGGCCCGGGTCCTGCTCGGCGGCGATGTCGGCGGCGATGTCGATATCGACGCGGTGCGGTTGACCGCTTCTTCGACCGCGGAGGTAGCCGGCGATCTCACGTATCGCGCCCCATTAGCGGCCGCGATCTCTCCCGGCGCGAGTATCGACGGTCAGGTCAACCGCGGCGCCCAGAGTCCCTTCGCCGGTGGAGAAGTCGCGGTCGACGCATTGCTCAGCCCGTTGCGCCGCTTGCTCTGGGCACTGATCGCCGGCGCGATCGTGGTCGCGCTGCTGCCGAGGGGAGCGACGAATATAGGGCGCGCTGGTCGCCGCATGCTTCCCTCCTTGGCACTCGGGCTCGTCCTCATCTGGTTCGTGCCACTCGCGGCGATCCTGCTAATGGTGTCGCTGGTGGGGGTGCCCGTCGGTCTGATCCTGATCATCAGCTGGATCACGGCGCTCTACCTGAGCCAAGTCTTCGTCGGGCTGGCCGTCGGCCGGCTCATCCTGCCCGGGCGCTGGGACGATGGCGGCCGGGGCTACAACTTGCTCGCGATGACGCTCGGCGTGATGGTCCTCGCCGGTCTGCGACTTGCTCCACTGCCATTCATCCCCGTCGTGGTCAGCATCCTGGTCACACTTATCGGACTCGGCGCGGTGGTGCGCGGGGTCATGGGTCGAGGAAGCAGCCATCGCGCGGCCCGGCTCGTCGTCTGAGCGGCATCGATTGGCGTGAGCTCCCGTTCAGGAACGTTCCGATTCGCTCGATCCGGCAACCGCTACACCAGAGGCCGGTGAGAGCGGAAAGTCGATGGGGAGCGCCGCCGCCCTCGACCCCTGGCCAGTACCTCGACGCTCCTGGGCATCGTTGCGGCTCAACACCGCGTGCATGCCGGTGTAGGTGTAGGTCACGCCGAACTCGCGTGAGACCCAGCGGACCGCGTCCCACACGGTGCGGAACGCGCCCGCGTCGACCTGGGTCAGCAGCGCGTCGAGTTGGGCGCGGCTGAGCAGCGACGGCCGACCCGGCGCCGCGTGGCCGGGCGTCCGCCGCACGACAGACTCGAGCCCACCGTCCCGGTACCACGCCACCCACCGCTGCACGGTGCGATAGTCGACGCCGACGGCACGGCTCACCTCGTCGATCGGCGATCCTCGGCGCAGCATCAAGAGCGCCTGGATGCGCGCGCGGCGATGGCCGTTGCGCTCGCGCGCAAGGCGCGCCTCCAGTTCCTCCACCGACTCCTGCCAGGCGATCACCAGCGGGCGTCCACGCATAGCTATTCCTCCCTTCGACCCATGGCGACTGTTCGACGCGACCTACTCAGGAGCGTCGTGGTGAATCAGCGAGGAGGCCGCTCGAAACGCTCGTCTATGACGCACCTACTCCGCGGAGACGCCAGGTCGCGGCATTGTACTACCCGTCAGCTCACGTCGCGCGGTCGAGGTCGCGCGGACCGAAAGATGCCGGCAACAGCTCTCCAAGCGGCACCAGTCGTGGCCCGCCCACATCGTCGAGAATGACGGTCATGTCCTCCGTCGCCGGCTTGAATTCGTTCAGCACCTGGCGACACCCGCCGCACGGCGTGGTGCCGGCCGCGCGCGGGGCCGACA
>JACDBO010000134.1 GCA_013694885.1 Chloroflexia bacterium
CCAGGCCGACCCCGACTGGTGCGGCGGCATCAGCGAGCTGGTCAGGATCTGTACGCTGGCCTCCGCCTTCGGTCGCCACGTCGTGCCGCACGGCCACTCCGTCCCGGCCGCCGTCCACGTCATCGCCGCGCAGCCACCGGCGGTCTGCCCGATGGCCGAGTTTCTGCTGCTCAACCAGCCAGTTGCCCAGCACTTCCACGCGACCTACGTAGCACCGGAGGATGGCGCGATCGCGCTCCCGAGCGATCCTGGGCTGGGCGTTGCCATCGACGAGGCGAAGGTTGAGCGACGCACGGAGTTGACGTAGACCTAATCTTCTTCCCCGGACGTAGACGTTCATGAGATAAAGCAATCACCGCCCGCTCGAATGAGCGGGCGGTGTCCAATGGCAGGAGTGAGCACGATGGACGAAAAACCGACGCTCGACCAACTCGCGGCGCTGATGCGGCAAACCGGAGAGGCCCACCACAGCGCATATCAGGAAACGGACGGCGCCGATCCCGAATGGGCGATCTGGTACGCCGGTTACCTCCAAGCGCACCTCGGTGGACGTCTCGGTCAACCGCTCACACGAAGTGAGATGGTCTACCGGTTGTTGCTCGCCGAAAAGGAGCAGGCGCGCACCGGCTCGACCGAGGATTGGCCGCTCGCCTACGCCCGGGTTCTGCTGGATCGGTGACGCCGCCGGTCACCAGCACCAACAACGAGGAGCACGTCGTACATGCCGAGGGACAATCACTACGACGCCGTGGTCATCGGCGCCGGTCAGGCCGGTGTGCCATTGGCACGAGCCCTGGCCGAGGCTGGACGCACAACCGTCATCATTGAGCGGGAGCACGTCGGCGGCACCTGCGTCAACGATGGCTGCACACCAACCAAGACGATGGTCGCCAGCGCTCGTGTTGCCTATCTCGCCCGCCGCGCCAGCGACTACGGCGTCCAGACCGGACCAGTTGCGGTCGACATGGTCGAGGTGCGAGCGCGCAAACGGGCCATCGTCGACCGCTTCCGTTCCGGCGTCGAGCGCGGCCTGGAGGCGACCGCCGGTCTGACGTTGCTCCGCGGCGAAGCCGCCTTTGCCGGTCCCAGACAAGTTGCGGTCGAACTCCTGAGCGGTGAGCGTATTCAGCTCACCGGCGACGTCATCGTGCTCAACTGCGGGGCGCGTCCCGCCTTGCCCCCCGTGCCCGGCCTGGCGGCGATCGACGTCCTGACCTCCACGTCGATCATGGAGCTGGATGTGGTGCCGGAGCATCTGCTGGTGCTTGGCGGCGGCACGATCGGGATCGAGTTCGGTCAGATGTTTCGCCGCTTCGGCAGCCGGGTCACCATCGTCCAGCGCGGGCGGCACCTCCTCCACCGCGAGGACGCCGATATTGCCGCCGCCGTGCGCGATGTCCTCATCGAGGACGGCATCGACATCCTGCTGGAGACCGAGGCGGTGCGGGCCGCGTCCTCCGACAGTGGTGTCCAGCTCACCGTGCGGACTCCGGACGGCGAGCGGACCCTCACCGGGTCACACCTCCTGGTGGCGGTGGGCCGTCAGTCCAATACCGACCGGCTCAACCTCGACACCGCCGGCGTACACACGAACGAGCGTGGCTTCGTCGCGGTCAACGAGCGCCTGGAGACATCCGCGCCCGGTATCTACGCCCTCGGCGACGTCAATGGTGGTCCCGCGTTCACCCACATCTCGTACGACGACTTTCGGGTTCTCCGTATGAACCTGCTCGGGGAAGGCGGAGCCACGACTCGCGGACGCTTCCTGCCCTACACGGTCTTCATCGACCCGCAGCTCGGTCGAGTCGGCATGAGCGAGCAAGAGGCGCGTGAGCGGGGACGAAACGTCCTGGTGGCGACGATGCCGATGAGTTCCGTGGCGCGGGCGCTGGAACTTGGGGAGACACGGGGGTTGATCAAGGTCCTCGTCGATGCCGACTCAAAGCTGATCCTGGGCGCCGCCGTCCTCGGCATCGAAGGTGGAGAGCTGATGGCGATGCTCCAGATCGCGATGATGGGCAACGTGCCATTCACCGCGCTCCGGGACGGCGTCTTCGCCCATCCGACCTTAGCGGAATCGCTCAACAACCTCTTCGCGCACGTCGTTGAAAAACCGTAGTATCGTAGTTTTCGCAGGCGAGGGAGACATCTGTGACCGACAACCCGGCAAGCGCTGACGCCCCATCCACCGAGTGGCAACCGATCGCCAGCTATGGGATGCTGGCCGACTGCAACTCGGCGGCCCTCGTTAGCCGCGACGGTTCCATCGACTGGCTCTGCTTTCCGCGCTTCGACGGCGACGCCGTCTTCGCCCGCATCCTCGACCCGAAAGCCGGGCACTGGTCGATCCGGCCGGTGGGCGCGTTCGAGGTAGCGCGGCGCTACCTGCCGGGCACGCTCGTCATCGAGACGACCTTCACGACCGCGACCGGCGCCGTTCGCCTGCTCGACGCGATGGCTTTCGTCGAGGGACACCGCCTCCACGACCTCGGGCTCGATGTCCCGCATGAGGTGTTCCGGCTCGTCGCGGGCGTGACGGGCAGCGTCGAGATGACAATGGAACTGGCGCCGCGCCCGGAGTATGGGCTGGTGGAGCCGCTCTTCCGCCAGACGGAGGACGGCGGTTGCACCTTCGGCGGTCCCTCCCAGATCGTCGTCCGCGCGAGTGTGCCGGCTCCGATCGCCGACGCCACGATGCGGTCAACGTTTCGCATCGACGCCGGCGAGACGGCCAGCTTCGCGATGCGCTGGGCACCGGTAGAACGGCGAGAGCGTTCGGCCTGCCCACCGACCCAGGTTGCCGCCCGAATCGAGGACACGGTCGCCGGATGGCGCTCGTGGGAGGTCGCCCACGACATCTACGAAAACTCCCACCGCGACCAGGTGCGCCTCAGCGCTCGTGTCCTCAAGGGACTGACCTACCGCCCAACAGGCGCCATTGTGGCGGCTCCGACGACATCGCTGCCGGAGACGGTGGGCGGCGAGCGCAATTGGGACTACCGCTTTGCCTGGGTTCGCGACGCCAGCCTGACCCTGCAAGCGCTCTACATCGGCGCCTGCTCCGACGAGGCCGAGACCTTCCTCTCGTTCATGACCAGTTCGGCCGGTGGCCACGTCGACGGTGACCGCTTGCAGATCATGTACGGCATAGGCGGCGAGCACGACCTCACCGAGCGCACGCTCTCCCATCTCCGCGGCTGGCGGGATTCGGCGCCGGTCCGCGTCGGCAACGGCGCCTGGGATCAGACGCAGCTCGACGTCTACGGTCAACTCCTCGATGCGATCCACCTTTACGAGCACCGCCTCGGCGTGCTGCACCCGGAGATCCAGCACTTCGTCGCCGACCTCGCCGATGCCGCCGCGCGGTGCTGGATGGACCGCGACGCCGGGATGTGGGAGATGCGCGGCGAACCGCTGCATCATCTCTCGTCCAAAGTGATGTGCTGGGTGGCGCTCGACCGGGCGGTCAAGCTGGCGCCGGCCCTCGCCGATCACAGTCGCGCCGATGAATGGGCGGCGGAGCGCGACCGGGTCCGCCAGGTCATCCTCGATCGCGGCTGGAGCGATAAGCGGCAGGCCTATGCCCAGGCCTTCGACTCCGACGAGCTGGACGCCGCCGCCCTGCTGATGCCGCTGGTCGGCTTTCTGCCAGCCACCGACGAACGGATGCGCGCCACGATCGAGACCATCGCGCGGGAGCTGACCAACGACGGCCTCGTCCTACGCTACACCAACGAGGCGGGCACGAACGCCGATGGGTTGACAGGCGAGGAAGGCACGTTCGCCCTCTGTTCGTTCTGGCTGGTCTCCTGCCTGGCGCAAGCTGGCGAAGTCGATCGGGCTGAGGCGTTGTTCATGCGGCTCACGTCGTTCGCCAACGACCTCGGTTTGTTGGCCGAGGAGATCGACCCGGCGACCGGCGAACTCCTCGGCAACACACCCCAGGCGTTCAGCCACGTCGGTCTGATTACCGCCGCCTGGGACCTCGACCAAGCCCGCGACCCCGACCACGCCCAAACGGCCCCGTGGGAGACGCCAGCATCACCCAAAAGCGGCGAGGACTCGGCGCATGGTTCATCCACCTTGTCACCCGTCGCCACCTGGGCTCGACGCATGGTCAACGCGATGCGCGGTCGACACGGCCCTGCCCGGTAGTGCGAACGCGCTGATTGTGCTCAGAATCCGTCTGAAAAGCCTACAGCGGTTTGCCCAAGGAATGACCCGCCGTAGACTCCGGAAGGAACGGGTGACGCGCTGCCATTTGGGTTCGCTGAAGTCACTTGGGTACGCTTGTCTTGACGTCCGCGAGTGCTACCTCACGACATCCTTCCCGGACTGACTCCCAGCACTCCCCACGCCGTCCTCATCTTTCGGTTGCCACAGCGGTTCCGGCACCTCGAAGCCCGGTGGCGTGCCCCAGCGGTTGCGGAACGTCACCTCGTGGACGGGTCGACGCGCGGCGACACCCCACTTACCGGTCGGGTAGCCCAGCGGGACGCAGGCGACCATACGCCAGCCCTCGTCCGGTGGCACATCGAGCAACTCCAACACCTCATCTTGACGGAAGCTCAGGAACGTCGGCAGCGTGCTGCCGACACCATCCGCGCGGGCGGCAAGCATGGCGCTCTGGAGCGCTGGGTAGATCGAGCCGCCGCCGCTGCCTTGGCCAAAGCCGAGGAGCAGCAGCGGCACCTCCGCGAAGTGCCGTGCTAGATGGTCGCCTGAGCGAAAGGCGCGCGCGAATTCCGGGGGGATCTTGCCGGGATCGACGAACTGCTCCCAGACGGCCAGGTAGAGCGCGCCGAGCTGCCGCCGGAGGTCGGGGTCGTCGACGAGGAGGAAGCGCCGGCCGTCGGGCTCGCTGGGTGCGCGGATGGCGGCGTCGAGGATGCGCGCCTGGACATCGAGCGGGATCTGGTCCGGCCGCAGGCGGCGCATCGCCCGCGTCGTGTAGAGTGCCTCGTAGATGTCCACGCGTCCTGGCTCCTTTCTGGTGCGTCCTTCACCGACGCGCTGCCATTCTCGTTCGCTGAGGTCACGTGGCTATGCGTTTCGTGACACTCTCGAAAAATATCATGGTACCCACTGCTCAAAGAGGCGCACAATCCGACTGCGCTTGCGCCGACTCCACGAACATTCCCCCAAAACCGAAAAAGGTGCCGTCTCGGCTCGCCTCGACAAGGTAGGTCAGGGCGGACTGGGCGCGCTCCCTCGTGACGTGCCCGGAGGCGACCAACGCCGCTTCCGATTCCGAGAAATCCAGCCCGAACTTCGCGATGTCCGCGATGTCGGTGGCCCCGAAGAACACAGGGGCGATCCGGCGCTCAACGAATCCTGCCTCCGCGAAGCACCGGCAGAGCTCGCGCCCCATCGCGGGGTTGCGGAACGTCTCCGCAAACCGGTCCATCAGCAACCTCATCGTCTCGAAGTCCGGGTGGTCAATCTGCATAGCACGCCAGTCCGGCTCCACCGCCACGACGTGTCCGCCCGGACGTAGCACGCGGTGCATCTCCCGGAGCGCCGCCGTCGGATCATCGAGGTGCATCAACACCCGCTCGCAGTGCACCGCGTCGAAGCTGCCGTCGGGGAACGGGAGCCGGTAGGCGTCTCCCTCGCGCACCTCGACCGTTTCGGCAATCCCGAGCGCCGCGACGCGCTCACGCGCCTGGGCAACAAAGTCTGGTGAGTGATCGATCCCGACGACACTCCCCTCCATTCCCACCGCGGCGGCAAGCAACGGAAGAAAGACGCCGGTCCCGCAGCCGACCTCCAACACCCGCTGACCGGCCGATAGCGCCAGAGCATACAGGGCTCGTCGGGCCACCTCGAGCAGTTCCGGCGTCGTCGCCACAAGCTCTAGATAGGCTCCGCAGACCGCCACTTTCTCCGCGATAGCCGCTGGCTGCCAACCCATCGAACCCGCCGGCATGACTCGCTCTTCAGTACGCCCAACCTCAGACATACCGCTCCCCTCGCGTGTTCCTGACACAGTCGTCCTCGTCAATTGTGTATCCCGTCGCCTATTTTCCGGTCGAACACGGAAAACGTCAATTCACTCCGGCACACCCGGCGCGCTTCCCGAAATCCACTGCTCCATCATGACCGGCGGGATTCGATTGACGGTGCTGAGCTGGCTGGATACGATGCCGACGCTGGCGGCGACGCGGCAAGCTCGCGCGAGAGCGTATCGTCACCGCACCACGAGCTGGAAAGGATGCTGCCCTGGCCCGCATCGGCGTCATCACTGATGAGATCAGCGAAGATCTCGACCATGCCCTCGCCGTCTGCACCGAGCTCGGCATCCGCGACGTGGAGCTTCGAAGCATCTGGGGCGTGAGCATCGTCGACCACGACGACGAGACGCTCGGCCGGATCGTCGACACGCTGACCCGCGGCGGGTTCCACATCTGCGCAATCGCCTCACCGTACCTGAAGTGCCACCTCGCCGGCGACGGCGCGGCGACCGGCGCCACGCACTCAGCCCGCGAAACCGGCCGCGCCGAGCAGTGGGCGATCCTCGATCGGTCGCTGGTCGTGGCGGCACGGTTCGATGCCCCCATCGTCCGCGCCTTCAGCTTTTGGCGCGTCGAGCGGCCGGAGACAGTGCGCGACGACGTGCTCACGACGCTGCGCGAGGCCACGAGCCGGGTGCTCGCCGCCGGTCGCCTGCTTGGACTCGAAAATGAGTACGCCTGCAATATTGCCACAGGCGCCGAAGCGGCCTGGTTCCTCGACCGCATCCCGGAGCCGACCCTCGGTCTGATC
>JACDBO010000135.1 GCA_013694885.1 Chloroflexia bacterium
GATGGCGCGCGTGGGGCGCCAGCTCGTCGAGCGGCAGTTCGACCTCCGGCGCAACGTGGCGCACCTCAAGACGCTCCTCGAGCAAGCGAGCCGCCAGCCATGAGAATCGCCTATCTCAGCACCGACTTCGGGATTCCGATCTACGGCAGCAAGGGCGCCTCGATCCATGTGCGGGAGTTCAGCCGCGCCATGACCTCGATCGGGCACGACGTCGAGATCATCACCTGCCGCGCCGGTGGCGCGGGGCCCGCCGGGTTCTCCGTCCCCGTGCACGAGCTCCCGTTGAGCAAACCCGACAAGCTGCTGTTTGGTCTGTTGCGAGACGATCCCGCCGCCGGGGAGCCGGCAGCCAGGGAGATTCGCTCGATGCTCTACGGGGCGACGATTCGGCATCTCGCGCTCCCGCCGCTGCACCAGTTTCAACCCGATGCGATCTACGAGCGGTACGCCCTGCTGGGAACCGCCGGCGGCAGCCTTGCCCGGGCGCTTGGCGTCCCTCACATCCTCGAGGTCAATGCCCCGCTCAGCGAGGAGCAGGCGAGCCACCGAGATGTCGCCTTCGCCCAGACCACGCGGGCGGTCGAGAAACACATGCTGGACGCCGCCGACCGCGTGATCGCCGTGTCGGAGCCGCTCAAACAGTGGATGATTGGTATCGGCGTAGACTCCGACCGGATCACAGTGCTGCCCAACGGCATCGACATCGACCGCTTTGCGGTCGGCGGCGCGGGTGTCCGTGAGCGCCTCGGACTCTCCGCGCGGCCGGTGGTCGGCTTCGTGGGCACGCTGAAGTCGTGGCACGGCACCGCCACGCTGATCCGCGCCGTCGCGATGCTGGAGCGTGAACGCGGGGATGACAGCGCCCCGCGGCTCCTGCTCGTCGGCGACGGGCCGCAACGCGCGAGTCTCGAGCAGGTGGCGCGTGAGGAAGGAATCACGGGTTTGACGACCTTTACCGGCGTGGTGCCGCATGAGGCAATGCCCGCTCATCTCGCCGCGATGGATGTTGCGGTCGCCCCGTACGATCAGACCGGGAATTTTTATTTCTCGCCGCTGAAGCTGTTTGAGTACATGGCCGCCGGTCGCCCGATCGTCGCCGCGGCCATCGGCCAGATCATGGATTTCGTTCGAGACGGCGAAACGGGTCTGCTCTACCCGCCGGGTGATATCCCGGCCCTGGCGAGCCGCCTGGCCCAGCTCCTGGACAACCCCACCCGGGCGCAGGCACTCGGCCGCGCCGCGCAGCACGAGGCGCGGCTCCACCGAAGCTGGGAAGGCAACGCGCGCATGGTCGTTCAGCTGGTAAGGGCCGAACAGGCGCCTGCCGGCCTCGCGCGACCCACCGGCGTGCTCACGGAAGGTATCCGCTAAGATGGCAACCCCGATTCAACTGATACGCCAACAGAGCCGCGGGCTGCGCACCTCATTCCAGACGATCATCCGGTTCCGGCGTGAGCTGTTCGCCCACTGGCCCCGGCTCCTGGTCGCGATCGTCTGCGCCCTGGGCTATACCGGAATGCGGCTGGCGGAGCCGTGGCCGCTGAAGTTCATCTTCGACAACGTGCTCATCAATCAGCCGCTCGTAACTCCCTCGGCATGGCTCAACGGCATCCTGGAAAACGATCGCACGCGGGTGCTCATGCTCGCGGTTGGCGCCGTGATCGTGATCGCCATGCTGCGCGGCGTCTTCTACTACTTCCAGAGCGTCCTGACCACGCGCGTCGGCCAGGAAGTCGTCATCAAGATCCGGCAGCAGCTGTTTACCCACGTCCAACGCCTCTCCCTCCGGTTCCATAACCAAAGCAGCACCGGTGACCTCCTCACCCGGTTCACCGGCGACATCAACAATCTGCGCCAGCTCCTCGCCGCCTCGCTGCTCTCGCTCATCTCCGAGTCAATCATCATCATCGGGTTCATCACGGTGATGTTCATCATGGACTGGCGGCTCGCGCTGCTGGCCGTCGTCACCATGCCCGCGATCTTCACGCTGCTGGTCTTTTACTCCAGCCGCATCCGGACCGCCGCCCGCAAGCAGCGCCGCCGCGAGGGAGAACTCGCATCACGCCTGCACGAAACCCTGTCGGGGATCCATATCGTCCAGATGTTCGCCCGCGAAAAGGAAGAGGAGGATCGCCTCCGCGGCCTGAATAAACGCAGCCTGCGGGCCGGGCTCCGCGCCACCAGGCTCGAGGGGCAACTCAACCAGGGGGTCGAGCTCTCCGTCGCCATCGGCATGGGCCTCACCCTCTGGGTTGGCGCCAATCAAGTGATCGCCGGCCGGTTGACACCCGGTGAGCTCATCGTCTTCGTGACCTATATGCAAAGCTTCTATCGCCCGCTGCGGCGGCTCTCTCGGGTGGCGGAGCGCGCGAGCAAGGCATCCAGCTGTGTCGACCGGATCACCGACGTGCTCGACCAGGAGCCAGACATTCGCGGTGGACGCACGAACGCGGGCCGGCTCAACGGCGAGATCCGGTTCAACAATGTCAGCTTCTCCTATGACGACGGCAGCGAGGTGGTACGTGAGATCGATCTGACCGTCGGTCGCCACCAAACCGTCGCCCTCGTCGGGCCGTCTGGAGCCGGCAAGTCGACCCTCGTCTCCCTGGTTCCACGCCTCTACGATCCCAGCGAGGGCTCGGTCACCATCGATGGCCAGGATATCCGGGCGTTCACGCTCAAGTCGCTGCGCGACAACATCAGCGTCGTCCCGCAGGATGGGATCCTGTTCGCTGGCACGATCCGCGAAAACATCGCCTACGGCAAGCCCGAGGCGAGCGACGAGGAGATCAGCGCCGCCGCTGAGGACGCCAACATCCACGACTTCATCGTCTCGCTCCCCGATGGCTACGAGACGGTCATCAGCGAGCGCGGTATCTCCCTCTCCGGGGGACAACAACAGCGCCTGGCGATCGCTCGTGCCCTGGTCAAGGCTGCTCCGATCGTCTTGCTGGATGAACCGACGACCGGGCTCGATGCGGAGTCCGAGCAGTTGGTCTTGACCGCGCTCGACCGCCTTCTCGCGGGACGAACCGCTATCGTCGTCGCGCACCGGCTGGAGACGATCCGGCGCGCGGACATGATCGCTG
>JACDBO010000145.1 GCA_013694885.1 Chloroflexia bacterium
GACCAGCACTGATCGAGGCCGTGGCGCTCGCCACGGCGTGGCTCGACCACCACCGGGACCGTGTCAACGCGCTCAATGTCTTCCCGGTGCCGGATGGCGACACCGGGACCAACATGGCGCTGACGATGCGGGCGGCACTCAACGCCGCGGGCGAGGATGGCGCGCCAGCGGGTGGTGCCGGCGAGATCGCGCGCCGCATCGCCTACGGCTCGCTGATGGGAGCCCGTGGCAATTCCGGCGTGATCCTCTCCCAGATTTTCCGGGGATTTGCGGCGGCGATCAAGGATGTGGATGAAATCGACGGGCGCGATATCGCGCACGCGCTGACGGGCGCCCGTGAGCTGGCCTACAAGGCAGTGATGAAGCCGGTCGAGGGCACGATGCTTACCGTGATCCGTGTCGCGGCCGAGCGGGCGGAGGGTGTGGCGACCCGTACACCATCGCTTTCGGCCGTCCTCGCCGCGGCGGTGAAGGGCGCAAGCGAGGCGCTGGCGACAACGCCTGATCTGCTCGACATCCTGCGGCAAGCCGGTGTGGTCGACGCGGGTGGCCAAGGTGTGGTCCATATCCTCGAAGGCATGGAGCGGTACGCACGCGGAGAAACTGACCTGGTGGAACTCTCCGAGCAGGCGGTGCCGGAGACCACGCCCTTGGGTGGGGAGATGGCCTTCCTCGATCAAGTCGAGGAGCTCCACAACGACGATGCGTTCGGCTACTGCACCAACTTCATGGTCTTCGGCGAGAACATCGCGTTCGATCGCTGCCGGGCCGAGATCGCGGCGATGGGGCAATCCGCTGTCATCGTCGGCGACGAGTGCGTCCTCAAGGTGCATATCCACACACAGAATCCGGGGCTGGTGCTGGACTATGCCCTCAGCCTCGGATCACTCGACCAAATCAAGATCGACAACATGCAGCAGCAGACGCGCACGCTGGGCGCCCAGCGGGAGCGAACGCGCGACAAAATCGACAGCGCGGTTGTGGTGGAGCAGCCGTCTGGGCCCGCCATCCTTGCCGTCGCCGCCGGGGAGGGCATTGGGCGCGCCCTTCGCTCGTTGGGGGCGACGGGATTGATCCGGGGCGGCCAGACGATGAACCCGAGCACCGAGGAGTTGCTGCGCGCCGTGGAGGACTGCGCCTCGGATGAGGTGATCTTGCTACCGAACAACAAGAATATCTTGCTGGCGGCAAACCAGGTGCCCGGGCTCACGGACAGACAGGTGCGGATCGTGCCGACGACATCGCTGCCGCAGGCACTGGCCGCGCTGGCTGCCCTCAACACCGATGCCGGGCTGGAGGCGAACGTTCGCGCGATGACCGCGGCCGGCGCATGCGTGCGGACGGTCGAGCTCACGAGAGCGGTGCGCGATGTCGAGATCGGCGGCATCCAGGTCGCGCGGGGCCAAGTCATCGGACTCGTCGATGACGAGCTCGCCGCCGCCGGAGACGACGAGTTGACCGTGGCCCGCGAGACGTTGACCAAAGCCGACGCCATCAAAGCCGAATTGGTCACGATTTTCGCCGGTGAAGGCGTGACCGACGAAGACGTGGAGCGCGTGGCGGCTATGGCGCGGGCGATGAGTTCCGATGCCGAGGTCGAGGTGCATCCCGGCGGGCAGCCGCATTACCGGTTCATCATCGCCGTCGAGTAGCCGGGCGCGGGCCTTTCGGGGTAGGGGAGGAAACCGCATGTCACGAGTTGCGATCGTCACCGACAGTACGGCCGACCTGACAGCCGAACAGCTGGCCGCGTACGACATCACGATGGTTCCGCTCAACGTTCACTTCGGTGATGAGACATTACAGGATCAGGTTGAGATCACGACCGACCAGTTCATGGAGCGACTGGCGTCCTCGGCGGCCTTGCCGACCACGTCGCAGCCCTCCGCTGGGCAATTCGAGGAGGCGTTTCGCGGTCTCGCTCAGAACCACGACGCGGTCGTCGCGGTGTTGCTCTCGTCCAAGCTGAGTGGAACGGTCCAGAGCGCCCAACTCGCGGCCAACACGGTCGCCGACACGATCCAGGTCGAGGTCGTCGACTCCCTCAATGCGTCGCTATGCCTCGGTTTCCAGGCGATCCGGGCCGCGACGCTGCGCGATGAGGGGTTGGACGCGCCCACCATCAGTGCTCGGCTGCGCGACGAAGTGGATGCCTATCACCTGCTCTTCTTCGTGGAGACACTCGAGCATTTGCGGCGTGGCGGGCGAATCGGCAAGGCGGCGACGATGGTTGGGTCGTTGTTGCGGCTGCGACCGCTCCTCCGGGTCGACGAAGGGCAGATCGTTCCATTCGAGCGTACGCGAACGCGCGGAAGAGCGCTCAACGCACTCGTTGAGTTCGCAAAGGGTCTCAGTGGTGTGGATGTTGCCGCCGCCCTCTACAACACAACGCCGCACGACGCCGCCGATCTCGCCGGTCAGCTCCAGGCGCTGACGCCGGAGCACGAAGTGCTCGTGGCGCAGTTCAGCACGGTACTGGGCGCGCACGTCGGGCCCGGCGCCGTCGGACTCGCCGTGCGCGAGCGTTCGCGTGGCTAACGACGAACATATGGTGCGCGTCGTCACCGACTCGACCGCCGACTTGCCTTGGAACCTGCGCGACAGCCTCGGCATCGCGGTCGTTCCGCTGTTCGTCAGCTTCGGTGAGGAGACCTTTCGCGACGGTATCGACCTGACACCGGAGGCGTTTCTGCAACGACTGCGGATGTCCGCGGTGCTGCCGAAGACCTCTCAACCCTCCGTCAGCGACTTCGAGCGCGTCTTTTGGCGGGAGTTGGACGCCGGTCGCGAGGTCGTCTGTGTGACGATTTCGGCCGCTCTCTCTGGGACGCACAACGCGGCCCGACTCGCCGCCGACGCGGTTGACGCCGCCCGGATCGAGATCGTGGACTCGCGTGCGACCACGATGCAGCAGGGCTGGATCGCCGTCGCGGCCGCCCGCGCGGCACGGCGGGGAGCCACCCGCGATGAGGTCGCTGAGGTAGCACGCGCGGCCATCCCTCGCGCCAAACTCTTTGCGGTGCTGCGGACGCTGGATTACGTATATCGCGGGGGCCGCATCGGGAGAGCATCGCAGATCGTCGGATCGGCCCTATCGATCAAGCCCGTCCTCGGTTTCGCCGACGGCGTCGTCGCGCCCGTCGAACGGGTCCGCACCTGGAAGCGGGCCCTGCGCTCCGCGACCGACCTGGCGATCGCGCAGGCGCCATTCAGCGACGCGGTGGTCCTGCACACCGACAATTTGGCCGACGCCGAACTGACCGCCGCCGCCATCCGCGCTCACGTATCCGACGCCTCGGTGCTGATCTCCCCGGTCGGCGCCGTCCTCGGCACCTATGCCGGACCCGGCGCGATCGGCATCGCGCTGCTGAAGGACGAGTAACATCACGCGTTGCACATTGTCATTTCGAGCCGAAGCGAGAAATCTCTCGTTCAAGGGGAACATGTTTCGCATGAACGAGAGATTCCTCGCGCTGCGCTCGGAATGACAGCGTTGCAGCTGCTCGAGACTGCTTCGCCAGAAGTTTGGCTGTCGGCCTGGCCCACTCGGGTAAACTGAAACGGCGTCGGACAGGTGTTCTGGTCGGGCACCAAGCGTTCCCCGCGCTGATTCCAATTCGGCCGCGCCACCGGTGAGCGCGGAGGGCAACTCGTGGCCACACGTCGTCCACAGACAACCGAGCGGTTGACACCGGGGGCGGGATTGCCGCCCGCCGCGCTGTTCGAGCGCCTCATCGATGCACTGCGGCGGGCCTGGCTCACCCCGGATGCGAGCGATCGGGATATTCGCCTGGCCGACCAACTGCTCCATCGGCTCGTGCCGCGTGTGGCCGCTACCCACGAGGTCGCTTCGGCGTTGGACGACGCGATCCAACGACTGGGTCGGCTGTCGCAATTGCGGGCGGAGCGCCGCCGCGAGATCGAGCGGGTGGCGACGAGTCTCAAGGCCATCCAGCCCCACATCGGACTCGCGGCGGGCGGCACCCCGGTCGGCAAACTCAACGCCGCACTCGGCGAGAAGCGCGCTGGCCGGCCGGCTCCCACGCCGGTGACGCTGCCCGCGCCGCGGCGGCAACCGGCGGTGACACCGCTCTCGCCCCAGGCGTCGATCACTTCTTTGCCCCGCATCGGTTCGAAGGTGGCCGAGAAGCTGCACAAACTGCGGATCGATACGGTTGGGGATGCGCTGCGTTTCGCCCCGCGACGGCACATCGACTACTCCAATGTGGTCGCCATCGGCGAACCGCTTGGACTCCGGGGGGATGTCACGGTCCGTGGCGAGATCATCGAACTGCGGGAGCACCACGGACCGGGTGTGCCACGGGTGACCGTCCGCATATTCGATGGCACGGGGTCGATGCGCATCACCTGGTTCAACACCTTCATTGCTCGCCAGATTTCCGAAGGGGACGAGATCTATGCCAGCGGCACGATCGAGGGGGGATACGGCGGGCTGCAACTGACCTCGCCGGAATGGGAGCGTGTGGGCGGGCCAGCACTCTCGACGGGCGGCCTGATCCCCGTCTACCCCTCGACGCAAGGTCTGGCCCAGAAAACACTCCGCGCCATGACGCGCAATGCGCTGGATGCGGCGACGACGAAGGTGGAGGATTGGCTCCCGCCGCTGCGCCCGTACCTTCCCGGGACGCTCGCCGACCGGCTGCCGCCACTGACCGAGGCGTACGAACATCTCCACTACCCCACATCCCTGGAACAATTCCAGGCGGCGCGTGCGCGCCTGACGTTCGAAGACCTGCTACTCCTTCAGGTCGGCTTGGTGAAGCGCAAGCGGGAGCGAAAGGCGGAGCGAGGCAGAGCTATCGCCATCGATCACGATGATCTGGAGACGTACCTCGCTACGCTGCCATTCGCGCTGACCGGTGCTCAGCGCCGGTCCATCGCCGAGCTGGCCGCCGATCTCGGGCAGCCGCGACCAATGACACGCTTGTTGCAAGGCGACGTCGGTTCTGGGAAAACAGTCGTCGCGGCGGCTTGTGCCTGGCTCGCCAAACGCGGCGGCATGCAGACCGCGGTGATGGCGCCGACGGAGATCCTGGCTCAGCAGCACGAGCGCAACCTGACTCACCTCTTCGCGGGGGTGCGGCCGGACGACCAGCCCTGCATCGCGCTGCTGACCGGCGCCACGAAGGCAGCAGAGCGGCGAAACCTGGCGGGGCGCCTGGCGAGCGGCGAAGTGGACATCCTGGTCGGGACGCACGCCTTGATCCAGCGGCACGTCGCGTTTCATAAGCTCGGTCTTGTCGTGATCGACGAGCAACACCGCTTTGGAGTCAAACAGCGCGATCTGCTCATCGAGAAGAGCTTGGGGCTGCAACCCCACTTGCTCTCGATGACGGCTACTCCTATCCCCCGCACGCTCAACCTCGTGCTTCACGGCGACCTCGATGTCTCCCTGATCGACGAGCGCCCGCCCGGTCGCATCCCGATCACCACGCGCCGCTTTCTCGGACCGCAGCGCGCGGAGGCCTATGCGGTCGTGCGAGAAGAGATCGCGCGCGGGCATCAGGCCTTTGTGATCTGCCCGCTGGTGGAGGCGTCGGCAGCTATCGAGGCGCGGGCCGCGGTCGCGGAGGCGGAGCGGCTGCAACGCGAGGTCTTTCCCGATCTTCGCGTGGCGGTGCTGCACGGACGCATGGCGTCGCGCGACAAGGACGCGACGATGGCCGCGTTCCGAGCGCGCGAGACCGACATCCTCGTCGCCACCTCGGTGATCGAGGTCGGTATCGACATCCCGAACGCGACGGTGATGCTGATCGAAGGCGCCGACCGCTTCGGCCTCTCCCAGCTCCACCAGTTCCGCGGTCGTGTCGGTCGAGGCGGCGCACGATCCTACTGTCTCCTGCTGGCCGACGAGAGTACGCCGGACGGGGAGGAGCGGTTGCAGACGATGGTGGCAACCGATGACGGCTTTCTGCTGGCCGAGAAAGACCTGGAGCTGCGCGGACCGGGCGACTTCATCGGCACGCGGCAGAGCGGCCTGCCCGAGCTTGGTTGGCTCGATCACGGTTTCGACACCCGCTTGCTGGACGACGCCCGGCAGACCGCCGAAGCGATCCTCGCCCACCACCCGGACCTTACTCACCCGGACCTCAACAGGCTCAATGAGGCATACGTCCGGTTCTGGGCCAGCGCGCAGACTGGGCAGGGGCTGTCCTGAGGGGAAACAGCGACGTATCAGGCTGCCCCAAAGAGGAGATGGGGCGCCACTGGTATAGCCAGGGTGCGGCGTACGGGCCGTGAGGTGAGGTAATGATTCGGAATGCGGCTGAGTGGAGTAATCCCGCCTCGGCAGTGCGACGGCTTTGCCGTCGAGCGCTTCGCGCGGGGATTCTTCGGCTGCGGCCTCAGCATGACGGCGATTGGCGTTTCTCCACCAATCATGCGGATTCTATATGATGCGGGTGATTGCCGGGTCGGCGCGGGGGGCGCGGCTCAAGGGGCCGCCGTCGCGCGGGACGCGGCCAATGGCGGACAAGATCAAGGGCGCGCTCTTCAATTCCCTCCTCTCGCTGGGGGTGGAGCCGGACCGGGTGCTCGACCTATACGCGGGGACGGGGAGCATCGGAATTGAGGCACTCTCACGCGGGGCGCGGTGGGCGGACTTCGTCGAGCAGAACGCGGCCGCGGCGGAGGTGACGCGCGCAAACCTGCGAACGACTCGGTTCGAGCAGGTTGGCCGCGTGCATCAGACTGCGGTCGGGACATTCCTCACGATTGCCGCCGGTGCGCCGTATGATCTGGTCATCCTCGATCCCCCGTACGCCGATCCAGAGATTGAGGCGACGCTGGATCGGGTCGGGCGCTCCCACTTGGTACAATCGGGGTCAGTCGTCGTGATCGGCCATTCGCCGAGGGTCGCGTTGTCTGATCAGATGGGTCGCCTGACCTGTCTTCGGCATCGCTGCCACGGTGACAGCTGCTACTCGATCTACGACGTCACCGACGACGAACACGGGCGGATCACGCCGGCCGGGGAGGACGCACGGACGGCATGAGACTCGCCATTTATCCCGGAAGCTTCGACCCGATCACGAACGGCCACCTGGACGTTGCGCTGCGCGCCGCCACGTTGTTCGACCGATTGGTCATCGCCGTCTACGCGGGTTCGGAGAAACCAGGCGCGTTGTTCACCAACGACGAACGGCGGTGCATGGCCCAGGAGGCGATCGACCGAGGCCATGAAGGAGCGACTGACCGCATCGTGGTGGATGGGTTCACGGGACTGGCGGTGGAGTATGCGCGGTCGTTGGGCGCGACGATCATCGTTCGCGGTCTGCGCGCCGTGTCCGACTTTGAGTACGAGTTTAAATACGCCCACATGAACGACCACCTGGCGCCTGAGATCGAGGTTGTCTGTTTGATGACCTCCTCACGGCACTCGTTCATCAGCTCGAGCCTGATCCGGGAAGTTGCCATGCTGGGCGGCGACCTGGCCGGACTCGTGCCCGACAATGTCGCCGCGGCGCTCCGGGCGCGCGTCGCGGAGCGGATCGGCGCCGAAGCCACGGCCACGCCAGGCGCCTGAGAGCGGACGGGACAAGCACGTGATGGATGACCGTGGAGACGCGCAAGACCAGCAGGGCGGCACAGCGGATATTCTCTACCTGGTTGACCGGCTCGAAGAGCTCGTGGGCTTGGGAAAGCGCGTCCCCTTTAGCAACCGGGTGATGGTCGAGGAGGAGGAGTTCCTGGCGCTGGTGGACCAGCTTCGCGTGGCCGTACCGAACGAGATCAAGCAGGCGCAGCGCGTCATCAAAGAGCGGGAACGGATCATCGGCGCCGCTCAGGACGAGGCGGCCGATATCCTCAAGGCTGGCCGCGAGCGCACCGAACAGCTCGTTTCTCAGCACGGCGTTCTGACCGAGGCGCGCATGCGTGGGGAAGAGATCCTGCGCCGTGCCGAGGAAGAACGCCAGCGCACGCGCGGCGAACTCGACATCTTCATCCTGGAACAGATCCAGCTTGTCGAGGATGCCGTGCGTCGTGGAATGACGCTGATGGTGGACGCGGCCGAGCAGACACTCGATGTCGTCGAGCAGGCCAAAGATCGGGTTGGCCGCTAGGGTCTCCCACTGCCGGTGTGGTCCGAAATGGGCACGGATTCACGGAAATCCGGGGTGATTCGGGGAAGCACGCACGCTATCATCAAATGGCGGTGATCATCTTTGAGTGCCGCCCGCGACGATTGGATCGCGGACGAACAGCGCCCATTATACGGACTTCGGCTGAACAGTGATGGAATGTGCCTTCCTCGGAGATGCGACGGCTTTGCCGTCGAGCGCTTCGCGCGGGGATTCTTCGGCTGCGGCCTCAGAATGACGACGGTTGGCGTTTCACCACTAATC
>JACDBO010000159.1 GCA_013694885.1 Chloroflexia bacterium
TTCTATTCGACGGTCGTCACACAAGCGATGTACGCGGAATTCGAACAGCGGACGCACGCGACTATCGAGGATGGAACCCCGTTGACGCTCGATGTGCTGAACGAGCTGTGGGGTGAGCTGTTCGCTAAGTACACCCCCGATGTCGGCGTCAGCGACAGCGTCCGCATTCGCTGGAGCCGCATTCCTCACTTCTACCGCGCGTTCTACGTTTTCCAGTACGCGACGGGGATGTCGGCGGCGATCACTATCGCCCGCGCCTTGCGCGATGAGGGGGAGCCGGCGCGCGAGCGCTACCTGACGATGCTCGGTGCCGGTGGTTCGGACTATCCAATGGAGATCCTCAAGCGCGCAGGCGTCGACCTCACGACACCGGACCCGGTTCGGATCGCCCTGGAGGAGTTCGCGGCGACCATCACGGAGATGGAGCGACTCGCCGCCGACGGGGTGCTGGAAGCGTCGGTGAAGGCAGCCGCCGAGGCAGCGACGCCGGACCACGACGCATAACGGCCGGTCGGAAACCGATGGACCGCGCGGCGCTCCGGGCGCTAGAATCGAGAGTGAGGAGGTGGATGGCATGGCTCAGACAGTCGAACCACTCTTGCCACCGGTGATCGAGTTGAGTCCCGAGGAGGGGTGGGCATTCTTCGACGACAAGGCGCGATCGCTCCTTGGTATCAGCGGAGAAGAATTCCTGAGGCGCTGGAACGCCGGCGACTATGACGAAATCGCCGACGACGGGGAGCACGCCGACATCATGTACCTGGCGATGTTTCGCGCCATTGAACGGTAGAAGCCAGCCTGAGGCACGTCGAGCGTTGCTAACGCCGCTTCAGCGTGCCGTATCATGCATCACTGATGCGGTCACAGTCAGAGGACCTGCTGGCGCCTCTGCCACCGATTCTTTCGTATTTGAACAGCGATACGTTTCACGTCGCGGTCGCTATCGGTTGGAGTTATCCCTTCTTCACACATTCAATATTCAGGAGCGACTTCAACGTCCCGATCGTTGGACAGCGACCTCGGACGGTTGTTTCTACCAATTGCGAGAGCGAAATGGAAAAAAGATCATCGCCTTCCATTGGCATCCCGGACAGCGAGGCCAACCCGATTTCCCTCACCTCCACATGCGAAGCCGAGTCAGCTCCGTAGTGATTGACAGGAAGAACCATATACCGACCGGCCGCATCTCACTTGAGGCAGTTGTGCGCTTCGTGATTGTGGAGCTGGGCGTTGAACCACGGCGCGATGATTGGGCGCGGGTACTGGACGAAGGTGAGCAGCGCTTTACCGCCGCGTCTGGTTGGTAGCTATGGACGTTCGTTCTTCCCTTCGGGTTCGAGAGTTCGGCACGTCGGTCTTCACCGAGATGAGCCGGCTCGCGGTCGTGCATCAGGCGGTCAACCTCGGGCAAGGCTTCCCCGACTTTCCGGGCCCGGACTTCGTCAAGGAGGCCGCCGTTCAGGCAATCGACGCCGACCTCAACCAGTACGCACCAAGCCACGGGCTGCCGCGGCTCCGCCTTGCCGTGGCCGAGGACTGGGGCCAGCGGTACGCGCGAGCGATTGACGCTGACAGTGAAGTCACGGTCACGTCTGGGGCGACGGAGGCGATCTTCGACGTCATGGCCGCTTTCGTCGAACCAGGCGACGACGTGATCGTCTTCGAGCCGTTCTACGACTCCTACCCGGCAAGTGTGCGGATGGCGGGTGGCATGTTCCGCCCGGTCACGCTGCGGCCGCCGGACTGGCGATTCGATCCCGAAGAGCTGGCACGCGCGTTTTCGCCACGGACGAAGCTACTGCTGCTCAACACGCCGCACAATCCGACCGGCAAAGTTTTTAGCCGCGATGAGCAGACAATCATCGCCGAGCTCTGCCGCGAACACGACACGCTCATCGTGACCGACGAGGTGTATGACCGGATTCTGTTCGACGGTGTCGAGCATGTGCCCACGGCGACACTGCCTGGCATGTGGGACCGGACGTTGACGATCAATTCGACCGGCAAGACCTTCTCCATGACGGGGTGGAAGGTCGGCTATGTGGTAGGCCCAGCGGCGCTCCAAACTCCGCTCCGCGCGGTCCACCAATTCGTCACGTTCGCCACGGCCACCCCGTTTCAGGAGGCAATGGCGAGCGCCATGGAACTGGCCCGGACGAATGGCTACTACCAGGAGTTGCGCGACTCCTACCAGGCACGCCGCGACGCATTAGCGGAGGTGCTGACGGCCGTCGGCTGGGAACCACTGCCGGTCGCGGGCAGCTACTTCCTCACCGTGGACATCACGATGCTTCCCTTTGCCGACGACGTGGCGTTCTGCCGGTGGTTGACGACGGAGATCGGCGTCGCCGCGATCCCGACATCGGCGTTCTACACCACGGCGGAGCGGGCGCCCGGACACGCGCGCTTCTGCTTCGCCAAGCGACCGGAGACGATTGCCGAGGCGCGGCTCCGGTTGGCGAATGTGCCAGCGGCGCTTCGACGGGTCAATGTCGCCGCGCACCGTCGCGAGCGGGGTCAGCCGATATAGGCCATCAATACCTGGAACAGGATGAACTGAACCAGCACGGTGATCGCTCCCGCCGCCAAGCGCTGCCAGCGGCGCGGAAGGTCATTGATGTGGCTGGCGCCGATGACCACACCGACGAGCGCGACGAATCCGGTGACGACGAAAAACAAGAACTCCGGGAGTGGCGCCACGGGCTCGCCGGGCATGCCGTCCCGCTGCCAGGATGAGACGACCCGGAGCATGGCACCGAGGCAGACACCGATCAGCACGTTTGCCTGAGCGATGCGTTCGACCGTCCGCCATGTGCTCGGACGGGCCCCTTGCGGAGTCGGCTTGCGGACCACATATGGCCTCACTCACCTGGCCCCTGCCCAGGCGTTTGTCGACTCGTCGTTCGGTTTCATGGGCAGCGTAAGGGGACGCATTACCGCGCGCAAGGCGCCCACCTAGATGGGCGCGGCCGAGGCAGGATGGCGCGGCTTGCCGCAATGGTTGCGGAGCGTTACCGCCGTCCGCATTCATGTCGAGACGCGGGATCGGTTTGATCCCCGTGCAGACCGCCAGCGGAACCGAAAGCGGGAGGCTCAATGTCACCAATCTGGCAATCGCTTGCGCGATGGATGCCGCCAAGGCGGGAGTCGACGGCCACGAGCGCCACGCGGCACGGGTGACGATGGCCAGCGCCACCGCCTGCCTACCCCGCTGGTTCTGAGCCAATGCTCGGCGGTGGCGCGGCCGCGTCGACCTTGAGTCTTGATGGTCTGCCAGTCGCCCAGGAGGGCTGGCCCGGCACCGGCGGCGACGAGTGCGAGGCCGACCGCACCGAACGCGGCTATCGACGAGATGAAAAGGCCTGTTCGCAGCGATGAGGGATCGTAGCGAAGCTCGACATCGTGTGCTCCAGCCGGCACCGCCACCCCACGAAACAAGTAGTTCGTCCGATACAGCTCGACTTCTTCGCCGTCGACATACGCCCGCCAGCCGGGGTCGTAGACCTCACTCAGCACCAGTAGGCCGGGCGCGTCAGTGAGCGTCGTCAGTCGGATCTCATCCGGCAAGTACGCGGTCACTTCTACTCGATCCATCGCGGGGTCTTGTGCTTGTTCCAGACGTGGACCTTGAATCTCAAGCAGTGCTCTGTCCATTGGATCAATCGTGCCGTCGGCCAACGTAGTGAGCGCTTCCTCCCGGGTCACACGGCGCGTGAGATGGACAATCCAGGCTCGGGGCATCGCCTCGGGATTAGCCAGGATGCGGACCTTATCGTCCGTATAAACCGTCGGTAACTCCTCGATCAATTTGACCAGTTCGGGCTCCTCCTCGAGGGGGGCCCTTGCTGGAACGATGATGTAGCGGACATTGAGGAGATCGAGCAGCGGAGACTCCATTCCGCCCGGCATGACGCCAGCCTCGTGGTAGTCCTGGGGCCGGCCGTTCAGGAGTTGGAGGTAGGCGTAGTAACGAGCGTCCTGGACGGGATCGTAGCCCTGGATGTCCTGGAACCCCAGCGTCAATGATCTGTTCCCGATCAGGATCGCCTCGCCCTCCGGCTGCAGGACTTGTCGGTGATAGTCGCAACAGCCACCCTGTCCAATGCGGCCGAGCGCGGCATCAAAGCCGAAGAAGCGAAACGGCTCTCCCAATTGCTGATTCTCCAGAAATGCCGTCGCTTCGCTGGCGTTCCTCGCAGGAGTGGCGTGACGCTCCAGCAGCTCCGCCGCGTTCGCTGGCGCCCATCCCAAGCCTCCGCCCCACGTACGCACAGCCGGGTCCCAGACCATCAGGACGAGCAGGAGCACCGGCAGCACCTGTCCGACTCGCGCCCCAATTCTGGTCTGTCCCCAGAACACAGGGTGAGCGCCGAGCGCCGATGCCAGCAGGATCAGCACGGTGAACGCCGCCGCCAGGGAGGTTGCGTCGGAATAGCCCAACCGTTCGTTCCGCACCGTCGGGAGCAGAATCACCCAGGCCGCACCGATGATGGGCGGCACTAAGAGCACCAGCCGCCACCGAGACCGACCGACTGCGTCGAGTGTCGCTCCCGCTGCGACGGCCGCTCCGAAGAAGGCCACCACCAGGATTCGGTTAGGAACGTGGCTCTGTAGAAGCTCGAATCGTGGAAGCGCGTAGAAGATCGTGTGGAGCGGTGTTGGTGTCATCACCAACACGATGGGAATCGCAGTCAAGGCCAGGAAGTAGATGGCGGTCGACCGGCGCCGCGCCACCCACGGCGACGCCATCGCGAGGATCAGAATGGCCCCACCGAAGTAGTATTGCCCGCCACCCGATTCAGTCACGAGACGTGCGGCGAGGTCCAGCGGTTTGTAGCCGACATCCGCGGGGTCGGCTTTTCCTGTTCCGGAGTAGTCGCCCCCGGCCAGGGTCGAGCGCCCAAGTGCCTCCAGCCGAGGAAGCAGGCCGGCCGCCGCCAGTCCAAACGCGAGCGTCTGTACGACCGAACCGTGGAGTGCCAACGCTCGGAGCCTGGCGAGTATCGTGCGCGGACCGTGAGGCGGAATGATCAGCGTACGGAATGCCAAGTAACTGCCGAGGATCAGCAGACCGTAATACGTACCTTGGCCTAACCAGGCTCCCATGATCTGGCTGAGACCCAACCCCGCGAGGAGCCAGCCACCCGCTTGAGCCCGAAGAGCGCCCCGCACCGCCAACTCAGCGCCGAGCACCGTCACTGGAAACCACGCCTCGACCTCGGCGAAGACCACGCAGCAGGATGTGTGAGCCAGTACCGGACCTGAGGCATACACCGCGCCCGCAGCCAGCGCCGCTATCGGGCGGAAACCGAGCACGCGCCCTAACGCATAGGTGGCCAACGCGCTGAGGAGGACATGGATGATGACGAACGCCTTCATCGCGGACAGCGTAGGCAGCAGCGCGAACGCGAGCATTACCGGAAAGTACATCCAGCCGGACTCCGGGTTGCCGGCGAACGGAGCCCCGGAGAACTGGTGCGGATTCCAGGCAGGGATGTCCCCCGCTCGCAGACGTTCGCCGAGGTACGAGTAAGTCGGCATGAAGTAAGAAATCAAGTCGGTCTTGGCTAGATGTTTGGGGTCACCGAGGCGGTCCCAGGTTATCAAGGCGACGACGACGATGAGTGTCAGGATCGCCAGGCCATCGCCGAGCAGGCGCGCCGGGTTGAGACGATCGGTGCCGGCGACCGCACGGTGACCGGACGGCTCTTGCCTGAGGCGTGCGATCGCGGTTGGGGTCGCACGGGCGATCGCGGCCAACTTCGAGGGAACATTCATGAGTTACCAGCTCTGGTCAGCGGCCCGGCGCGTCGCTCGGGGCTGAAGTGCCGGGCCGACGGTCAATGGTGCGGCAAGGGGCGTCCCAGGTGAATTGTGCCGTGCCAAGGCGACCCGCGTTGCACTTGAGGCGCCGCTCCCAAGCGTGGCATGATAGAGGCAATGATACGCTCATGGGCAGCGGAATGGTAGCACACGGATTCCGCCTACTTTGCCTTGGGTTCGAGGTTCGACTGGTCAGTGCGATGGTCTTCCTGCTTCCCAATCTACGGGTTCGGTACTCTGCCAGGACCGAACTGGCACCGACCGGCGATATTGGGTTGTGAACGTCCAGTGACCGTCTCACAGGTCAGAGGAGCGACGGTCGGTGCGAGTTGAAGACCGGATCGAACGGGGCGGTGTCATCGCGATCGTCCGCCTCGATGACTACACACGCGCCGTCGAGTTGGTCGGTGCTCTGGCAGACGGCGGTGTCGACGCGGTCGAGTTTACGTTTACTAACCGTGCCGCCGGGCGGGCTATCGAGAGCGCCAAGGCGGCGCACGGTGATCGCGTGCTCATCGGGGCCGGCACCGTGCTCGACCCGGAGACGGCACGCTCGGCGCTGCTTCAGGGCGCGGATTTCATCGTCACCCCCACCCTCAACCCGGCGACGATCCGGCTCTGCCGCCGCTACAGCGCGCCGACTGTGATCGGCGCCTTCTCGCCGACCGAGATCATCACCGCCTGGGAGGAGGGCGCCTCTTTCGTCAAGGTGTTTCCCGCGGGGTCGGTCGGACCGCGCTATCTCAAGGATGTGCTCGGTCCGCTGCCCCACGTCAAACTCGTGCCTACCGGTGGCGTCTCGCTCGCCAACGCCGGGGAGTTCATCCAGGCGGGCGCCGCCGCGGTCGCGGTCGGCGGCAACCTCGTTGATGGGGCATCGGTCGCGGGTGAGCGTTGGGATCAGCTCAGTGCTCGGGCCGCCGAGTTCGTCGCGGCCGTGCGCGCGGCGCGGGCATGAATGACGCGGTGACGTGTCGGGTGGCTCCGGCCCGTTCTGGGCGGAGGCGGGATTGGAGCATGCATTCGGAATGAATAGACGGACGAGCGAGATCGATGACTGAGCAAGACGTGCGCATACCGTTACTAAAAAAGTTGGCGGAGCAGGCGATGTCCGACGGCGAGTTCCGCGCCACGGCGCGGGAAAATCTCGACGCGGCGCTGCGTGCCTATGGCTACGATCTCAACGAGCGTGAACGAACCCTCGTCTTCCAGTTCCGCGCGGCGCTCGAAGAGGCTGGTGTCGATCTCAACCTCATCAAGGAGCTGGACGTCGACGAACTCCTCGATCAGCCGGACGCTTTTCGTGCGGCGCGGGAGGCAGGGTTCAGGACGCGGGACTGAGGGGCGACGGCGCCTCCGATGGTTGTTGAACGGTCCCGAAGAGCCGGTCGCCAGCGTCACCGAGACCGGGACGGATGAAGCGGTTCGCATCGAGCTCGCGATCGAGGGCGGCCACATGGATCGCGACATCGGGGTGCTGCTCGCTGACGTGCCGCGCTCCTTCCGGGGCGGCGATGATGCCGACGAACTTGATCCAGCGCGCTCCCCACTCCTTGAGCACGGCAATCGCGTCGGTCGCCGATCCGCCAGTCGCCAGCATCGGGTCGAGGACGATGATCAGGTCGTCATGATAGGTGGGCGGGAGCCGGTTGTAGTAGCTGACGGGAGTGTGGGTGGTTTCATCGCGATACATGCCCAGGTGCCAGACCTCGGCGCGTGGGAGCAGGTCGACCGCGGCATCAACCATGCCGAGCCCCGCACGCAGAATTGGGACGAGGCCGATCCGGGTGCTCACCTTCGCCCCGTCCATCCGCTCCAGCGGCGTGCGCACCGCAATCGTCTCCGATTTGAGGTCGCCGGTTGCCTCGTACAGCAGCAGCCCCGTCAACTCACGGACCAGCTCGCGGAATGTCTTGCTGTCCGTCCGCTCGTCGCGGAGCAGCGTCAGTTTGTGCCGAACCAGCGGATGCGCACTGACGTGGAGCGATGCCGGCAGAACCTCAGCCATCGAAAATGTCCTCTCAGCGAGCGCCACTTAGACCTGCGCGGCGGGCAGCAACCCGAGTTCGCGCATCAACCCGAAACCCTCCTCCGTCTGCCCGTCGGGGTTGTATTCGAGACAGACCCAACCGTCGTAGTCGGACTGGTCGATTGCGTCGAACAGCGCGGCGAAGTCGATGTCTCCGCTACCTGGTTGGTGCCGTCCAGGCACGTCGGCGACCTGAATATGCGCGATCTTGTCGGTATGATCCCTGAGGAGGCGGATTGGATCCTCGCCCATGCGGATCGCATGGTAGACATCGAGCTGCAGCGCGAGATTAAGATGGTCAACCTCGTCGAGCAGGTCGAGTGCGGCGCGGATGGTCGGCACGGCGAAGCCGGGGATGTCGTGAGTATTGACAGGCTCCACCAGCAGCCGAATGCCAACGGCGTGCAACTGGTCGGCAGCGAAACGGAGATTGTCGATCAGCGTCTCGCGTGTCACCTCTGGCGCCGTCACCTCGTCGGCGATCCCGACCAGGCAGTTGATTTGGGGCACGTCGAGGCGCGAACCGATGGTCACGGCCCGCCCGACACCAGCCCGGAACTCCTCTTGCCGTTCCGGTTGGCTGGCAATCCCGCGCTCGCCGGCCGCCCAGTCGCCCGCCGGAAGATTGAAGAGCACCAGCGAGAGGCTGTTGCGGTCGAGCGCACGCTCGATCCCGTCGAGGTCCTCGTCGTACGGGAAGAGGAACTCGACGGCCGGGAACCCGGCCATGGCGGCGCGGTCGAAGCGCTCCAGGACCGGATATTCGGTGAAAAGCATCGTCAAGTTGGCGGCGATACGTGGCATGCGGTCTTCCTCCTTTATCGAGCGGGACCGGCGACGTGCATCCGCGACCGCCATTCTGCCATCATTTCCCACTCGCGCGGCGGCTGGCTATCGGCGCGACCGGCATAATGGGCGAGATTCGGCGTCTGCCGCTAGCTTGACGTACTGGAGACAGGGGTGATTGCCGGGAAAGATGCGCCGAGGCTGGAGATCCGCGGGCTCACCCGGCGGTTTGGTGATGTGGTGGCCAACGACCGGCTCTCGCTGAGCGTGCGGCCCGGCGAGATCGTCGTGCTGCTCGGCGAAAATGGCGCCGGCAAGACCACACTGCTCCGATGCCTGGCGGGCATGCTGGCGCCGGATGCGGGCGAGATCGCGATCGATGGCCGGGCAGCCCGCTTCGCGGGACCGATCGACGCGCTCCGTGCCGGAATAGGCACCGTCTACCAGCACTTCGCGCTCGTGCCGGCATTCACGGTCGAAGAGCAACTCCGTCTGGCTGGCTGGCGAACGGGGATGGCCAACGGTCCAGCGGAACTTGGCATCGAGCCGGCGTCGCGCATCAACGCCATGCCCCTAAACCTGCGGCAGCGAGTCGAGATCGCGCGGGCAATGATCGGCGCCGGCAAGGTGCTGCTCCTCGACGAGCCGACATCGGTGTTGGCGCCCCCTGAGGTCGACGTGCTGTTCGCGACGCTCCGGCGTCTTTGCGCGAACGGTACGGCGATCTTGCTTATCACGCACAAGCTGCGCGAAGCTCTCGCCATCGGCGACCGCATCATCGTCCTTCGCGCCGGTCAAGTTGCTGGCGAGCAGACTCGCGTCGATGGAGCGTGGCCAGCGGCGATTGAGTCAGAGTTGCTTGCGCTGATGTTCGGGGCCGAGATGGAGGCCGCACAGGGCGAGGCGCCCGCGGCGGCTAACCCTTTGCCGACGACGGCAATGGAGACCCGGCCTCCCCTCCTGAGCGTCAAGCAGCTCTGCACGGCCGGTGGGGAGGCCACCTCTCTCCAGAATCTCTCATTAGATCTTTGGCCCGGGGAGATCGTGGCGATCGCTGGGGTAGACGGCAACGGGCAGCGGGAATTGGCCGAGACCCTCACCGGCTTCCGTATGCCGACACGCGGCACGATTGAGATCGGTGGTCGGCAGGTCGGACGGATGGGTGCGGCGCGAATGCGCGAAGCCGGGATCGGCTTCCTCACCGACGACCGCCTCGGCGAGGGCGCGGTCGCCACTCGTTCGGTTGCGGAGAATCTGGCGATGACGCGGCTGAATGAATCGACGTTTGTCCGCCGCGGGTTGCTCAACCGACGCGCCATGGCGCGGGACGCTGCCGCGCACATCAGTCACTTTGACATCCGGCCACCCGACCCCTCCGCGCCGCTCGGCACGCTGTCGGGCGGAAACGTCCAGAAAGTGCTCCTCGCTCGTACCCTCTCGGCTCGACTGCGCGTCCTCATCTGTCTCAAGGCGACGAGTGGGCTCGACGTCCGAACCGCGAACTCGGTCCATCGAGCCCTCCGCGCATTCGTCGACGAAGGACGGGCGGTCCTGCTTCTGACGAACGAACTCGAAGAGGCAGAAGCCGTGGGAGACCTCGTCGGTGCCATCTACGGCGGACGACTGTCTCCCCTGATCCCGCGGGGCAATGACTCGTCCGCGGCGCTCGGCCGCTTCATGGTCGGCGCCGCATGAGGCGGAACGGGTCGCTGGCAGGGTTCATCGAGTCGGTGGTGGCCGTCGCGCTTGCATTGCTGCTCGGCGGGGTCGCGCTGCTGCTGACCGGGCACGACCCGGTCATGGCCTATGGCGCCCTTGCCGAGCGAGTCATGTTCCGGTCTACCGGGGCCAGCGAGGTTCTGGTACGGGTCGGACCGCTCCTGATTGCGGGCGCGGCGGTTCTCGTCTCGGTGCGGGCTGGTGTCTGGAATATCGGCATCGACGGTCAGGTGTTGAGCGGCGCGCTGGCGTGTGCCGTGGTCGCGAGTGCACTGGTCGGACACGTCATCGCGCCCGTGATGTGGGTAGCGGGCGCGGTCGCCGCGTTGGCGGCTGGAGGGGCGTGGGCGCTGCTGCCCGGTCTCTTGCGGGCTCGGCTCGGCCTGAACGAGATCATCACCACGATCATGCTCAACTATGTCGCCCTCTCATTGTCGGGCTGGCTGGTCAAGGGTCCCTTGAAGGATCCAAACCTCGTCGCGCCGCAAACGCCCGTCATCCCTCGACTCGATCGACTGCCGGTACTCGGCGACACGCGCCTGCATCTCGGCCTGCTCGTCGCGCTCGTGGTGGCGCTGGTCGTGGGGTACTTGCTGCACGGCAGCCGGATCGGCTTCGAGCTGGGGATCGTCGGCGAGCGGCCTCGCGTGGCCCACTACGCGGTCATGCCGGTGGGGCGCCTCCTGCTGACCGCGTTTCTGGTCAGCGGTGCACTGGCGGGGCTGGCCGGCGCGAACGACATCCTCTCGACCAAAGGGACGTTCCAGGCGGATTGGAACCCCGGCTACGGTCTCGCCGCCTTCGCCCTCGTCTTTCTGGCCCGGCGGCGGGCGGTGGGGTTGATCCCGGCCGCGCTGCTCCTCGGTGCGCTCGCCTACGGGGCCGACATCCTGCCGCGCGCCGCCGATGTCGCGCCCGCCTTTGTCGACCTCCTCGAAGGTCTCATCCTCGGCTCACTCGCCCTCATGACCTATGTCCGCGAGCGGCGCGAGGGGCGCGCAATCACCAGCACCGGTGACGTCAATCGAGAAGAACCAGCCATGTTGACGGTCGTCCCAAAGGCACGCGCGTGAACGTCGAGGCGGTCCTGACGGCGTTGCTCGCTTCGGCGTTGATCGCCGCGGTGCCGCTCACACTGGCCGCCGTCGGCGAGGCGATCGGCGAGCGCGCTGGTGTGCTTAATCTCGGACTCGAGGGCATCCTGCTGCTGGCTGGTTTCGCCGCGTTCTGGACCGCGCTGCGAAGTGGGCAGGTCATATTGGGATTGCTCGCCGGCCTGCTCCTTGGAGCCGTGGTCGGCGCCGCATTCGGTTGGTGCGTCGTGCGGGCACAAGCGGACCAGGTCGTGCTCGGACTCGCGCTGACGCTGGTGGGAGCCGGGCTCAGCGGCTTCCTCTACCGGGAGGCGTTCGGTAGCGAACAGCCCTTGCTCGGAGAAACATTGGGTCGACCGCTCGCCGGCACGCTCGAGATCGTACCCGTGGTCGGTCCGGCCATCTTCGACCAGAAGTGGATCGTTTACGTAACGTGGCTCATAGTCGGACTTGCTGCCGCGCTCCTCCACCGGACGCGGTTCGGGCGTGAGGTCCGCGCGGTCGGTGAAGCGCCGTTCGCGGCGGATGCCGTCGGGGTGTCGATCGTGCGGGTGCGGCTCCTCGCAGCGACGCTGACCGGGACCTTGACCGGCTTGGGCGGTGCGGCCCTGGCCGTGGCCGAGTTGGGGCTGTTCCGGCCGGGGATGACGGTCGGTCTCGGTTTCGTCGCGGTGGCGATCACGATGTTGGGT
>JACDBO010000216.1 GCA_013694885.1 Chloroflexia bacterium
CAGGCATACTGGCATGGCGGGCACGGGATCCTCCGGCGAACACAGAGCGGTGACACCTCCTTGTTCGTCGGACCCGTGGCCGCCCGCCAAGCCCTGACATCCTCCCACCTATTGCCGGTCACTCTAAAGGCGGGGATGAAGGCCCGAAGAGGATAAGGTATTTCTTCGATCAGGTGCGGTGCAAGCCGAGCAAACTCGAAGTTTTCCGTGCCCACTTTCCACCCCCCGATTCTAGAACTCATTTTCGCTTTGTCTAGGAAGCCCGCATCCGCTCGCCGAGGGCCGTGGCGAGGAGTTGGGTGGCGACGTCTTCGCTGGTGGAGGTGGGGTCGAGGGTGGGGTTGAGCTCGACCCAATCGAGGGAGCGGATCGGGCCGTCCCAGGCGCCGAGGTGGCGCAGAAGCTGGGAGGCTTCGCGCATCGTTAGACCGCCGGGGTAGCGGGTGCCGGTGCCGGAGAGCACCGTCGGGTCGAGGACGTCGAGGTCGAACGAGAGGTGGACGGCATCGACGCCGCGGGCTGTGAGGTGGTCGAGCGCATCATGCAGGCCCGGCAGGATGCCGCGGTCGGTCCACTCCTCCATCGTCAGCGCCCAGATGCCGCGCTCGGCGATGAAGCGCCCCTCGCCAGCGTCGATGTCGCGCACGCCGAGCAGGCAGACATCCTCCGCCCGCACGGGTGGGGCATCGCCACGCATCGCCGCGAGTTCAGATGGACCACCGCCGAGGGCGATGGCCAGAGGCATCCCGTGGACATGCCCGCTCGGGCTCGTCTCCGGTGTGTTGAGGTCGGGGTGGGTGTCGATCCAGAGGAGGCCGAGCCGCTCCGCGCTCGCCGCCGCGCCGGCGATGCTGCCGATGGCGACGGCGTGGTCACCGCCGAGCGCGACGGCCAGCTCCCCGGCGGTGATGGCCTCTCGAACCGCCGCGGCGAGGGCGACCGTAGTGATCCCGATCTCGGGCAGAAACGTCCGCCAGCCTCGTCCGAGCCGGTTCGCGGCATCGTCCGGGACCGGGGCGGGGATGAGGACCGGTTCGCGCAGCCGCGCCGTGAGTGCCGCCCGGTCGGGCCGGTCCCAGCGGACACCGAGCAGCCGGGCCAGCGTCGCCGCGCCGGCCTCGACCCCCGTCCGCTCCGCGCCGAGCCACAGCGGCGTCACCAGCGGCCGAATCGGCGCGACGGCCAGCCAGTTCTGGCTGAAGGACTGAGGACTGAGGGCTGAGGACTGAGGGCCATGTGCCATACGCTCGTCGGTCTCGATCGTCATTGATCGGGCTCCTGCCTTCATTGGCTGTTCCGAAATGCCGCTGTCCCGGTTCGTAGCACCGCTTCGAGATTAGCGCCCGGCGTATTCTGCCTGTTCGATGTCGATAAAGCGGGCGATCATCGTTCGATACACTTGCTCGACGAGATCTGCATCCACACCCTCCGCCATTGCCAAGTGGCGCACTCGCGCCACTACCTGCTCGACACGCCGTGGTGCCGCGACATCGGCGGCGGTTCGCTTGAACGCCGCCGCCTGGAGCACGTAACCACTCCGTTCGGCCAGCAACGCCACGAGCTGTCGATCGATGCGGTCTATCTGCTCACGCACCTCGTCAAGGCTTTGACACTGGATGACCACGGGCGATTGCTCCTCCCCTGTTCTCTATCCTCTATCCCCTATCCCCTCGTAGCCTCTCCGTCACTACATTACCTCCGGCGCCGCGATGCCGAGCAGGGCCAGACTGCTCTTCAGTGTCGTCCGCGTCGCGGCCACGAGGGCGATGCGGGCGGTGCGGGTCGGCTCGGCCGACTGGAGAACCGGGCAGGCGTGGTAGAAGTCGTTGAAGCGCCTGGCGAGGTCGAAGGCGTAGTTGGTCAGGTGCAGCGGGCGGTATTCCGCCGCCGCGCGCTGGACGACGCCGGGCAGCTCGGAGATCTGCTGGAGCAGGCTCAACTCCTCGGCGGCGGTTTCGCCGAAGTCGAGGGTATCCAGGCTCGCGGCGAGGTCGATATCACTAACGCTGGCATGTTCAAGGATGCGGCAGGCGCGGGCGTGGGCGTACTGGATGTATGGCGCGGCGTGGCCGTCGAACGAGAGGGCCTCTTCCGGGTCGAAGACGATCACCTTGTTGCCATCGCGCGCCAGCATCGCGTACTTCAGGGCACCGATCCCGACCTGGCGGGCGACCTCCTGCCGCGTTGCCGCCGGCAATTCTGGATTCTTCTCGTCGATGACGGCGCGGGCGCGAGAGAGCATCTCGTCGCGCACGTCCTCGAGCATCGGCGCGTTGCCCTTGCGTGACGAGATCACCCCGGTCGGCAGGGTCACGAACTCGTAGCCGAGGTGCAGATTGTTGGCGGCTTTCTCGAAACCGGCCAGCTCCAGAATCTTCGAGATCTGATCGAAATAGAGCGATTGGCGGACATCGACGACCCAGATCGCGCGGTCGATGTCGTACTCGACGAACTTCTGTTGCGTCAGCGCCAGGTCCTTCGTCGCGTAGAGCGTGGTGCCGTCCGAGCGCAGGATCGGCAGGGTGTGGTAGGTCTCATGCTCCAACCCCAGCTGCTCGTCGATCTTGACCACCGGCAGACCGTCGCTTACCTCGGCGATACCGCGCTCCAGCAACTCGCGGACGATCTGCCTGCCTTCGTCCTCGACCTCACTCTCCCAGAACCAGGCATCGAACGTGGCGTCGAACTCGTCGAAGATGCTGCGCAGGTCGGCGACGCTCCACGCCCGCGTCTCCTCCCAGAGCGCCACGAAGTTAGGGTCCTTGCGCTCCCAGCGCTGAAACGTCTCCCGCACCGCCTGCTCCCAGGCAGGGACATGCGGCCACCAGTCGGTCATGTGGGCATCAAGCCGCTCCCATTCGGCCAACCGCTCCTCGGGCGTCATCGTGGGCAGCGGCGCGTCGGTCTCACCGTCGGCGGAGATGGGTGGTTCTGGCGGTTTCGGCTGTGCCGCCTCGGCGCGGAGTTGGTCGCCGATGATCGGCCAGAAGGTGACCAGCACGTTCTCGTCGCGGAGCTGGTCGACCTTGATCTCGCCCTGCTGGGAGATGCGGCCGAGCAGGTAGGCGATGTCCTCGCCGTCGACCGTGTTCGTCCGCCACAGGAACTTGAGCATTCGGTCGACCGCGGTGACGAAGACCTCGTCCTCGCGAATGACGGTGTGCAGAAAGGCGAGGACATCGGCGCGGAGATTGAGGCGGGCGTCGGCCTCAGCGTAGATGTCGCCGAGCCAGCGGCCCTTCGAGGCATCGCCGGTCGGTTCCTCGCCCCGGTGGAACGTCTCGTAGCACCAGAGGCAGCGGACGACGTGGCGGCCGATGTCGCCGATATAGGTCGTCGGCATCGTCGCCACGCCGCCGGCACGCACGATGTTGGTGACGGCGACACCGAGACAGATATTGCGCAGATGGCCGACGTGGGCGGCCTTGTGGGTGTTGAGCTGCGAGTGCTCGATCATCACCCGCTCGGGTTTGGAGTTTGGCGGCGCCGCGCCGTAGCGGTCTCCCGCTCTGAGCACCTCGCCGATCAGGCTGGCGGCGACCGTGTTGGCGTTGTAGGAGATGTTGACGTAGCCATTGACCGCCTCGACGCGGGCGAAGCGCCCGGCGGCATCGACCTTGGCGGCGATCCGCTCCGCCACTTCTTGTGCGCGCGCGCCGACCCGCTCGTTGACCGTGCGCCGGGCCTCCTTTTTGGAAATGCCCTCAAGGTCGCCGGCCGCTTCCAGCTCTCGCGTCACCAGTTCGCCGGCGACGATGCGGCTGATCGCGGAGGCGCTGCCCCAGGTGCCGGCGAACGGCAGCGGGCGTAAGTCGAGCGGCCGGTTCCCGAGCTCGATGCCGAGATCGACCAGCGCCGCGCCGATCGCCTCGACGGCGGCGCGCTCCTCGCGCGCGACGATGCCGGGTTCGGGAGCGGGGGACGGTGAGCTCGCGATCGGTGAATCGGTGGTCTGGGTCATCGTGTGGTGGTCCTACATCCTCATGCCAGCGAATACGGACATGCCATCACGATGATGATACCCGTTGACGGTCGATGGATGCGGCCGTGGCTGATACATCGCGCCGCGCGTAAGCGCGATGTTTTCACCCGCGGACGCACCGGCATCACAAGAGCCATTGCAGGGCGTACGACACGATGAGCATTGCGACCATGACGATCGCGATTCGGGCGGCGCGTGACTGGAGTCGGTGGCGGGTGACGGCGGTGCGTAGGACGCTCTCGAGCACGACCACACCGACCAGCCAGGTCAGGCCCAGTACGACGGTGCCGACCCGGTCGGCGGTGCTGACCGCGTAGGCGTTTCCGCTCAGGCGCCGGGCGATGTCGACGGCGTTGATCCGGAGTTTAAGAAAGAGCCAGAGCCCGAGCGCGGAGAGAACCACCCACACCACGTAGCAGGCGAGCCAGGCAAGAACCGATGGGGGTGTTGTGCGATACGTCATCTAGGCGATGGCTCGCTCTGCCGCCACGCCGCGCAGCTCCAGCTGCTCGGAGAAATGACAGGCGGCGAAGTGGCCGGGTGCGACCTCGCGCAGGGGTGGCGTCTCGATGCGGCATCGCTCCTGGACGTAGCGGCAGCGGGTGTGGAATGGGCAGCCGCCCGGCGGATTCGCCGGGTCCGGGACCTCACCCTGAAGGACGATCCGGGTCGTGCTGCCGCGCAGACGCGGGTCCGGCTTCGGGACGGCCGAGAGCAGCGCCTCGGTGTAGGGCATTTGCGGTGTGGCGAAGATGCGCTCCGTCTCGGCCACCTCGACGATCCGGCCGAGGTACATGACGATGACGCGGTTGCAGATGTGTTCGATGACGCTGAGGTCGTGCGAGATGAAGAGGTAGGTGAGCCCCAGCTCGGTTTGGAGGTCCTCGAGCAGGTTGATGATCTGGGCGCGCACCGAGACGTCGAGCGCCGAGACCGCCTCGTCGGCGATCACTAGCCGCGGCTCGGTCGCCAGCGCCCGCGCGATGCCGACCCGCTGGCGCTCGCCGCCGCTGAACGCATGGGGATAGCGGCGCATGTACTCGGGTCGCAGCCCGACGCGCTCGAGCAGCATGGCCACGCGCTCGTCGAGCGCCCGGCCGCGGGCCATGCGGTTGGTGCGCAGCGGCTCGCCGACGATGTCGCGCAGCGTCATCCGCGGGTTGAGTGATGAGTGTGGGTCCTGGAAAATCATCCTCACCTCGCGGCGCAGGCGCTTGAGCTGCCGTCCTTGCAGCTCGGCGACGTTCACCTCCTCGCCCTGGTCGAAGTGGTAGCGAATCTCTCCGGCGGTCGGGTCGTAGACGCGGGTGATGGTGCGCCCGACCGTGGTCTTGCCGCAGCCGCTCTCGCCGACCAGCCCCAGCGTCTCGCCGTGCCGGATGGCGAAGCTCACGCCGTCGACGGCCTTGACGTCACCGACATGGCGGTGGAGGAGTCCCCGGTGGATCGGAAAATACAGGCGCAGGTTGTCGACCCGCAGGACTTCCCCGTTGCCTGGTGTGCGGGTGGTCATGGCCGGGCCTCCGCCGGCTCGATGGGCGATGTCGCCGTTTGCCGCCCGTCGCGGTAGGTCGCGGCCTCGTCGCTGTGGAGCAGGCACCGCGCCTGGTGGTTCTCGCCGACCTGAAACGACGGGGGAGTGACGCGGTCGCAGAAACCGGGCATGAACTCGTCGCAGCGCGGGTGGTACGGGCAGGCGGCGGGTCGCTGAAAGGGGCTGGGCACCGTACCCTTGATCGAGAACAACCGGCCCTGAGAGCGACTCCCGAGTCGCGGGATCGAACGCAGCAGTGCCTGGGTGTAGGGATGCTTGGGCTCGTGGAAGATCTGGTCGACGCTGCCGGACTCGGCGACGGTGCCGAGATACATGACGGCGACATCGTCGGCGAGCTCGGCGACCACGCCGAGGTCGTGCGTAATCATCATCAATGCCATCCCCAGGTCCCGCTGGAGGCCACGCATCAGGTCGAGGATCTGGGCCTGGGTCGTGACGTCGAGGGCGGTCGTTGGCTCGTCGGCGATGAGCAGGCTGGGCCGGCAGGCGAGGGCCATGGCGATCATGGCGCGCTGGCGCATGCCGCCGCTGAGCTGGAAAGTGTAGCGCTCCAGGGCAGTCTCCGGCCGCGGGATGCCGACGTGATGGAGCGCCTCGACGGCGCGCGCCTGGGCCTCCTCCTTGCCGACGGGGAAGTGGAGCCGGATCGCCTCCCGGATCTGGTTGCCGATCGTGTGTACTGGGCTGAGCGAACTCATCGGCTCCTGGAAGATCATGGCGATGTCGCGGCCGCGAATGGCGCGCATCGCCTGGCTGTCGGGTTTGAGGGCGGCGAGGTCGATCTCTTCGGGCGCCGTGGCGCCGCTGTCGCCTTGGTCGCGTTGGAAGAGAATCTGACCGTCGACGATACGGCCGGGCCGATCGACGATCTGGAGGATCGAGCGCGCGGTGATGCTCTTGCCGCAGCCGCTCTCGCCGACGATGCAGAGTGTCCGGCCGCGCCGGATGCTCAGATCGACGCCGTTGACCGCCTTGACGACCCCCTCGTCGAGGAAGAAGTGGGTCTTCAGCCCCTTGATCTCGAGCAGCATATCGTCGTCCGGCAGGGTGCCGGTGCCGCCCGCCCGGCC
>JACDBO010000219.1 GCA_013694885.1 Chloroflexia bacterium
GTCTATGCCACCGGAGCGGCCCAGTGCTTGCAAGCCGGGACCGGCCCGATCGAAGACCTCTTGCCCGGTGATGCTCTCGACCGCGGTGACGGCCCAGCCGCCGGTGACGACCGTTTCACCAAGCCCAGCCGGAGCATCGGCCGAGGCGCCGACCTCGGGGTTGATCTCTCCCGCCGCCCCCTCGTCGGTCACCACCACAGGTTCGCCACGGACCGCGAAGAGGGCGCTTCCCCAAACAGCGGCGGACGCGACACTGTCGTAGCGGACGACAACATCGGAGCCGTCCGCATTGTCGGCAGGAACGACCAACGCGATCCAGCCCTCGACCGCCTCGCCGGACGCAACGGTCGCTTCGAGGGCCGGGTCCGGCAAGGCGACGCTGGGCGACCGCCGGAAGATGCCGTCCGCGCCCGCGGCCGCGAAATCGGCGGTGGAGACGACGCATGGCGTCTCACCCCGGTTGTGGCAGCTCACGCGAAGGAGGAGGTAGACAAGGTCCTCGCCCGGCTCCTGGTTGCCGTCGTTTGCATCCTGGAGTGTCGTGAGGGCGTCCGCACCGCTGATCGACTCAGCGATCGTCATTCGCCACGGGCCGACCGTGGCCGTCTCTCCCGGTGGAACGATCGTCGGGGCGGTGGTGAGTTGGCGCAACGCTATCTCCTCGATCCAGAAAAAATGCCTACGAGCATGCTGCATCCGGGCACGTGGGCGATCGCGGTCCGCCGGGTGCGTTGCCCCATAGTACCCCGCGCCAGAGCGGGAAGTCAGCGGCGGCAATGATGATTCCGCCGTGGTGGCAGGGCCGGCGGTGGTTCTCAGTGATCCATTCGGCCCGCGAGGTACGTATAGGTTACTTGTGCGCTCAGTTCATGCTGGGTGGACTGGGAATGCGGCAAGCAGACGTGTAACGGCTGTCCGTCCTGGTCCAGCGAGGCATGGAACGTGCGAAAACGTGCGAACAGGGTTAGGCAGGCGATCCGGCGCGCAAGGCGGTTGCTGGCCGGGAGGTCCAGCGAGGCATGGAACGTGCGAACTAGGGATTAGGCAGAGCCCAGTCATTGGCGAGAAGTGGTTCTCGGCAGTGGGTGGGAAATTGATTACGTAGAGGGAAAAGGAGCAACGTATGCGACCGATGCACCAATTGGTTCTTGATGCCGTAAAGGAGACGCGTGGACAGCAACTGACGCGGCGTGACGCCCTTCGGGGGTCGGCCAAGTTTGCGGCGGGTGGCGCGATCGCGGCCTCAGTGGCGCTCTCGCCAGCGATGTCGCGGCTGATCGCGGCGCAGGAAGAGTTCGAGGATGATGTCGATGTGCTCAACTACGCGTTGACGCTTGAGCACCTCGAAGCGACCTTCTACGAAATGACCGATGACTTCGAACTCGGCGAGGATCCGTTCGGAAACTCTATCAACGAATTCATCGGCCGAATCGGCGAGCACGAGGACGCCCACGTCGAAACGCTGACCGCAGTCATCTCCGATCTCGGCGGCGAGCCGGTCGAGGCGGCTGAGTACGACTTCGGCGTGACCGACGCGGAGTCGTTCATCGCCACCGCGGCGGTATTTGAGAACCTCGGCGTCAGCGCCTACGACGGTGCTGGGCAGTTCTTGACCGACCCCGGTCTGTTGACCGCGGCCGGCACGATCGTGGCGGTCGAGGCGCGCCACGCGGCGTACCTGAACTTGCTGATCGGCGAGCTGCCGTTCCCGGACTCGTTCGAGACGCCGTTCACGCCGGAGGAAGTCCTCGAAGCGGCAACGCCGTTCTTCGTGACCGATGGCGGGACCCCGGAAGGCTAGGCAACGAGCCAATCGCGTCGGACTGTGATCGCCGGCGTGACCTCTGAATCGCACGATGACAGCACGAGAGAAGGAGATTCCCACTATGCGGCGCAACTACGAAGAGATGCTGCAAAAGGCGCTCGACACCCGGCTCCAGGATGTTTCACGGCGACGGCTGCTCCGCAACGCCGCCGTTGCGGGCGGGGGCCTGGCGGCCCTCGGCGCCCCGAGCGTGGCCTTCGCGCAGGACGCGACGCCCGAGGGCGATGCCAGCCCGGTCGCCGAGGAGAGCCCGTTCGAGGGCCCGGTCGATGTCCTCAACTACGCGCTGACGCTCGAACTCCTCGAGAACGCGTTCTATCGAGATGGCTTGGCGACGTTTACCAATGCCGATATCGAGGCACTCGGCTTCCTGCCTGGCGTCTACGATTATCTTATCGAGATCGGCGCCCATGAGGCGGTCCACGTCGAGACGCTGACCTCCGTGATCAACGACCTCGGGGGCGAGCCGGTCGAAGAGGCCACGTACGAGTTCCCGTACGAGGATGCCGCGGGCTTCATTGAGGTCGCCCTGGCGCTCGAGGACACGGGTGTGGCCGCCTACACAGGCGCGGCGCAGTACCTGATCGAGGAGGACGACCTCCTGACGGCGGCACTGACGATCCACGGTGTCGAGGCGCGGCACGCCTCCTACCTGGCGTTGCTCAACGCTGGCGACCCGTTCCCGGCCGCATTCAACGATCCGCTGACGCCGGAAGAGGTGCTTGAGATCGCCACCCCGTTCTTCGCCACGGATGGCGGCGACGACGCCGAGGCGACGCCGGAAGGCTAGCCACTCAGACGACAACAGCAACGCGCGTACGTGCGTGAAGTCGCCCCGGACCGATCTGATCGGTCCGGGGCGTTCTTTTGCGCCACAGACGCTGACCCTCAGCCGCCAGCATCCGCTGGATTCGAGTTGTCGAGAACAGGACCGAGCTGTGTCGGACAGCCGCACTGCTGACATTTCGAGCCGCGGTGAGAGATCTCTCGTGATGGAGAGATCTCTCATACGGAATCCGTTTGATTGGTGGTGAAACACGAACCGTCGTCATTCTGAGGCCACCGCCGAAGAATCCCGGCAGCGGCGTCGCATTGTCAAGGCGGGATGAGCGCGGTAAGCGGACGTGTTGGCCGCGTTGTCCCTAGCCGGCTTCAGCCGGGTTTGTCGGCCTAGCCCGGTCTCTTGAGAGCCGGGCGGCGACGATGCTGGACACGAGTTTCGCACGGCGCACTATTTCACCACTGTTTAGCCGAATTCCATATCAGAGGATAAGCTCGCCGTAGCGCACGGCCGTTCTGAGGTCCATCGGGGTGATGACGACCGCACGGACGACGCCCTCGGCGTCGATGAACAGATGCGTGGGGAAGTTGCGAATCTGCCAGCGATTGGCGGTCTCGGCAATATCCGGGAACTGATCGGCCGGGAAGAGCGCAGGGTCGGCCAGGACGGGAAAGGTGGCGCCGTTGAGCGCCGCGTAGTCGCGGGCCTGCTTCGGCGTCTCCTGAAGACTGACGGCGAGCATCACGACACCGCGCGGCGCGAGCTGCTCGTAGGCGCGCTGCAGCTCCGGCATCTCGGCTCGGCAGGGACCGCACCACGACCCCCAGAAGTTGAGCCAGACCGGCTGGCCACGCAGCGCGGAGAGGCGGACGAGGTTCCCACCCACGTCATAGGTGACCAACTCCGGCGCTTGCTCGCCGACACTCGGCAGCAGACCGGCATTGATGCCGCCACCACCAACATCGCTCAATCCGGCACGGTCCGCCACGACCCAGGCCCCGCCGATGATCGACAGCGCCACCACCGCTACGAGTCCGAGCCGGACCCAGTGGTCTCGCGCCGTGAGGGGGCGTGTGGTCTCAGTTCGGAGAGGATCGCTGGCGGTACTGGACGCCTCGTGGGAAGAGTGGGTCATGAGGTACCTTCGACGGTCCGCCGTACGCCAGTGATCCGCATGGCGTCAGACCCCGCCATACGCGTGGAGGCCGCCGAAGAAATAGTTGCCGTAATAGGTGAAGATGACGGCGGCGAAGCCGAAGAGCAGGATCACGGCGCTGCGGGTGCCGCGCCAGCCGCGCAAGCCGCGCGTGTGCAGGTAGACACCGTAGACGAGCCAGGTGAAGAGGGCAGCGGTCTCCTTTGGATCCCACGACCAGTAGACACCCCACGCTTCGTGAGCCCAGATCGAGCCGAGAATGAGGACCAGGGCGAGCAGTGGAAACCCGATGGTCACTGCCCGAAACGCAATGTCGTCCAGCATCTCCGGACCCGGTAGCCAGGCGATACGTCGCTTGTTGGCGATCAGAAAGAGGATTGCCGCCGCGAAGGAGACGGCGAAGGTGGCATAGGCAAAAATCGCGGAGGCGACGTGCGCCGTCATGATCGGCCGGTTCTGGAGGGCGGGGATGAGCGGATTGACCTCGCGCAGATCCGCCGGCAGGCTCCAGATATAGAGCGTCATGCCGAAGGCAATCGGCATCACGATCGCGCCCAGGTGGCGCACCCCGTACATGCGCTCGAAGACCAGGTACATGATCGAGATGGCCAGGGTGAAGGTGAGCGAAAACTCATACATGTTGGCGGTTGGCAGCCGCTCGGCGGCGATACTTCTCAGCAGCACGGACAACGCGGCAAAGAGGAGCGCGAACCAGGCCAGCAGCGTCCCGAAGCGCCCGGCGGCCAGCGCCCCCGGCTCGAACTCGGTGTGGCTGCTCGTGAACGTCGTACCCGCCGAGGTGGTCATCGTTGCCCGGCGCACGCGAACGCGCCCGACCGCGTAGATCAGGTAGCTCACGGCCGAGCCACCGAGCGCCAGCGACGCGGCGGCAAAGCAATAGAATGAGAGTTTAACCAAGGCTTCCATCGGTGTTGATCTCCGGTGTTCCGCGTCGTTGAGCGGCATTCGCCCGCCGCCGCTACGCCGTGTCGAGCGAAGTGTAGTGCCTCACGCGTGGCATGGACCTGGGCGGGGTCTGGTGCTCATGGCATGGGTGCACCTTCACGCTGGTTCACAGGGTTCATGAAGCTGGATTGCCGCGCTACCGCCGTCGAACGACGCTAAACGACGCTATCTGGGCACCTATCGTTTCACCACGCACAAGGCTTGCCGGATCTCCCCCAGATGATACGCGGTGTGGACCAAGGCGGCGAGCGCGTCGCCGATCGAATCTTCATCATCCCACGTCTCAGCGCGCGTCATGGTCGCCAGCACGTCCTGGTGGGCGGCCCGGAGTTGCTCCTTGAGTGACTCCCATTCCGCTAGGGTCACATGCTCGATCCGCCAGCTTGCGGCCCAGTCTATCTTGCCAACGTCATGTCCTTGCAGCGCGCGGTCGATCACCTCCAGGTAGACGCGAACGTGCTTGACTTGGGCGGCAATCGAGGCGCATGTGTCGGACACTGGACGCGATGCTTCGTCCGCCGAAATCGTGGTCAGGGTCTCGAAGAGCGACGTGTTTCGGTCGAGGTAGATCCCCCGCACCTGCTCGAACGTCTCGTCGAGCAGGTCGACGAGTTCCTGCGTGAACCGTTCGAGCGCGATTTCTCTCGGCATTCACCCTCCCAGGATGCGATCGACGATACGCCTTCGCCAGGAGTCCAGCAATACCCTTTCGGCGTCAGGGTCAACACGACGGGATGGTGAGGAGGTCACGATGCTTGTCGTGATTCCACCCCCGGCACCCGGCTCTCATCGGGTTGTCGCACGACCGCGGTCGTGCCAAGCGCGATC
>JACDBO010000227.1 GCA_013694885.1 Chloroflexia bacterium
CCCCTGGCTCGGATCGAGCCCGGCCGCGACTGATCTGCTGATCCTGGCCACCGTCCTGGTCGTCGCGGGTATCCTGTCGGTGCGGCTGTTCCGGTCCGTTTAGGCACGTCTCGCGCTGGAGGTGAAGGAGAACGCATGAGTCCCAAGTCCCGCCGCTCCGCCGGCATCCTGCTAGTCCTGTTCCCCGCCGCGATCTACGGTGGCGTCAGCCTGCTGCGGATGCTCATCGACGACCCCGCCTACCAGGCCAACGCGCTGCGGCAGGATTTGTGGCGCGCCGGCCACGCCCACGCCGGGGTGTTGCTGGTGCTCTCGCTCGTGGTGCTGAGCTATGTCGACGAGGCGAATCTCCCGGAGGGCTGGAAAGGCTTTATCCGTTCGGCCATCCCGGCCTCCGCGATCCTGCTGCCCGTCGCCTTCTTCCTCTCCGTCGTCTCGCCCGACGCCACCGAACCCAACGCGCTGATCTATCTCGCCTACGTCGGCGCGGTCGTGCTGGCCATCGGCCTGATCGCGCTCGGTGTCGGCCTGATCCGCCGTGAGGACACCGTGCCCGGCGGGACCGGCGACGAGCGCCCGCCCGCGACGCCAGCGACCCGATTGAGGTGACGTAGGATAGGCGACACGGGCGACTCGCGAACGTGGACGACGGGAGCATGAGGATGGATGACGAACGGATGGTCGACGCGGACGACACAACCGCCGCGGCGCGCGGTGCCCAGGCGCGGGCAAACTTGGTGGCCGCGCTGCGGGAATGCGGCGAGCTAGCCGACGCGGTGGCGACCTTCGATGGCAACGAACTGCTCGAGGTGCTGACCTACCTCGACAGCCTCCGCTTCGTTATGGCCGAATCCGGCCAGCTCCTCGCCGGCGTCGCCCGCGGCGAGCAGGGATAGGCGACGCCCGCGACTTGTTGACGCTGCCAAATGCGCGGGGCGATCCCTCCCTATGCGCCTCTGCGCCGCAGGAATGACAGCCGGCCACGTGGCTCGTCTCGACTCTCCGCGGGTTCCGCAATCTGCAAGAGTCCGACCGTCCGCTCGACCGGCGTCACGTACACGAAGCCAACCCCATGCTGGTCGAGGTCACCGGCCCTCACCATCGCCGTCAACACCCGGTCCAACAGTTGCTCCTCGACCACGATGAAGATCACCTCCTTCTCCGGCTGAATGGCGAGCCCAAGCACCCCCAGTCGCTCGCGGACGCCTTGGCCGCGGCCGAAGACGATTGTTGCGCCCGGCGCCCCGGCGTGCAGCGCCGCCTGGACCGGTGGGTCGGCCTTGCCCCGCTGCACGACGGCGGTAATCAGCTTGAGCGCATGGTCGCGGCGGACGTTCTGCACTGGCTGGCGGCCGGTGGTCTCAGTTTGGCTTTCCATCTCAACCCTCCGCCATGACAGGCACTGCATCATGCCGCGACGCTGGATCGGGCGTCGTGCGGACGATGAACAGGCCCAGGGCCAGGACCGTCAGGATTGGTCCGATCGAACCCATCGTCAGCATGCCGAAGCCGTCCGGGACACCGACCGCGCCCGCCACGCCGAGACCCATCGCCAGCACCAGCGGCACGGTGATCTCCCCGGTTGTCACCCCGGCGCTGTCCCAGCCGATGTTGACGTACTTCTCGTCGCTCACCAGTGTCAGGCCGGCCAGCGCGACGTAGCTTGGGATCACCAGGTAAGTGATCGGCCAGTCGAAAATGATCTGGGCGAGTCCCGCGGCCAACCCGAGCCCCACACCCACCGCCACCGCTTGCGCCAGCAGTTGCCGCTTGAACGCTCCGGCGGTGATCTCTTCGACCGTCAAGGCGAGGGCCTTCAGCGCTGGTTCGGCGAGGGTGGCCCCATAGCCGAGGACGAAGGCGAAGACCACCGCGACGACCCGCCCGCCGGTCGCCCCGTAGAGCTGGTCGGGCAGCGCGAAGGCCGACGGAACGTTGCCACCGACCTGCTGCCCCAAGGGGATAAGTCCCCAGCCGAGACCAACCTGGAAGAGGAGGAGGCCAATCAGCGCGAAGACGATGCCGAGCAGGATTTGAGTGCCCTGCCGGATCTCTTCCTTGAGCACGAATCGCTGGACGATGTACAGGAGCGCAACCAGGGGCACGATCGCCTGGAGAGTGCCCCGCATGGATGCGGCGACGAGCTCGGCCAACGACTCCCCACTGCCCGCGCCAGCGTCCGCGGTGGTCGTCAGGCCGGGGCCGTCGGTCGACGCCCAACCGCCGTAGAAGATCGTGAGGCAGACTATGAACACGGTGATCACCGGCCACAGCGAGGCCAGCGTGACGATGCCGAAGCCGCCCATCCCCGTGTCGGACTTCCCGAGTACCGTACTGACGCCGACGCCGAGCGCCAGCACGAGGGGCACGGTGACGGAGCCGGTGGTGACGGCCCCGGTGTCCCAGGCCAGTGCGGTGAGGTCGCGCGTCTCCGGGTGCAGCTCGGCGACGACGGTCAGGGGCAGGGCAACGGCAATGGTCGGGAGCAACAGGAGCTTGAGACTCCAGTGCCGCACGAAGCGGTAGACACCGAGGACGGTGGCGATGCCGACCCCGGCCGCGACGCTTGCAACCAGCAAGGCCGGGCGCTGGTTGAGCATCTCGAAGAGGAGCACCGAATCGGCGGGTCCGATGTTGCCACCGGCCGCCCGCAGCGTGGCGATCGCCGGCTCGGCGTAGGTTGCCCCGACGCCGAGGACGAAGGCAAAGCCGAGGATCAGCCAGAGGCCGGCCTTCGCGGGCAGCGTGGCCCCGATACTCTGGCCGAGGGGGATCAACCCGAGGCGAATCCCATCCATGAAAAACATCAAGCCCAGCACCACACCGGACAGACCGACCGTGATCTGAATGCTGTCGCTGATCCCCTCGCGGAGCACCACGAGCTGAAACAGGAACAGGAACACAGTGATGGGGAGCAGCGACTTCACCTGCTCCGCGATCTTTCCTCCTATGTACGGGCCGAGAATCGCGCTGACCAGCCGCGGGGTGATCTTGACCTTGTAGGACACCTCCACCTCCGAAGGGAGACCGGCATCACTGTGTGCGTGAGTCATTGCATCTGTGCCTCGTGCCCACGCCGATGCGCGGGAGCGCTCGCTCTATGGACACCGGGTCAGCTCTTCCAGCTGACCACCACCCTTGAGCCGAATGTATGGTTCCAGCCGGCAAACCGGGCAGGGGCCAAGCACCACCTCGATCCGGTCGCCGGACCTGGGAGCGTGGGCGAGGTAGCGCTCGCCCAGCGGGTGACGGAGCTGGACGACGGCGTCGGGGACTGTGACACGCTGGTTGTGACCAGCGGGTGTGCGGACCGTGAGGAAGGCGACGTGCTCGTGCTTGCCGTCAGGTGCCTGCGTGCACGAGACGCAGGTCACGATCTTGGTCTTAAGACGCGCAAAAGGGATAACCATGATGGCTCCTTCTCGGCACGCCCGGTTGCCGGCGCGGCTGGCGCTGGTAACAGGGGGAAGCGGAACGATGCTCGTAGATCACGGAACGAACGGCGCACCCTGTGACAGCACTGCCGCCAAGGGGTCCTACGTCTGCGGCGTGGCGGCGTTTGGAGCGGCGGGAGTAAGCAGGACCGGACACCGCCCATGGTCGATCAGCCGCTCGGCGACCCCGCGCAGCAGCCAGGCAGTCAGCCCGGCGCGGTGATGGCTCGCCATCACCACGAGGTCGCTCGGCCGCAACGCCTCCGCGATAGCGTGGGCCGGTGCCCCCGAGAGAATCTCTGTCGTCACCTGGATCCCTCGCCCGTCCAATGACGCACGTTGGCGCTCGATCCGCCGCGGGACCTCCGCACGGCGCTCGTCGCCGACCGTAACGAGGTGGACCGGGAGTGCCAACTGGTGCGCCAATCGCTCGGTCATCGGGAGGGCCGTGGTGGCCAGCTCCGAACCATCGAGCGGCACCACCAGGCGATGCAGTGATACAACGCCGAGCCCGTCCACCGCGTCCCACAGCCGAACCACGACGACCGGAATATCCGCCGACTTGACGATCTGGTCGGTGACGCTACCGAGGACCAGGCGACTGACCGCGTTACGCGAGTACGTAGCCATAACGATCAGGTCGATCTTCAGCGCGCGGGCAACGCGCAGGATTTGGTCGGCCGAGTGGCCGGTCACGAGGGCAACTTCGACATTGGCCGACGGCTTTTCTTCCCGTATTCGGTCGGCGACGGTCTCCAGCGCCGCACGTGCGGACACCGAGGCATGGTCACCCACCGCTGCCGCGCTCATGGTGACGTTACCGAGCAACCCGCGCTGCGGTTCCGGTTCCGGCAGCACCTCCAGCAATATGACGTCGGCCGGCGTCACGGCCAGCGCCTGGGCATAAGGCAGCGCTTGTTGGGACAACGGTGTGCCGTCGAGTGGAACCAGGATCCGCAACGCGGCGTTGTCAGTCATCGGTTTCTCCCTCAGTGGAACATCTCGAAGCGTCATAGATAGAGCGGTCCCGACCAGCAGGAGCCAAGAGCGTGGCACCGCCAGATCCAGGGGCGATCGCTGGTGAGGCGATCCGTGCCTGCGACCGCGCATCTCAGATCCCAGCGGTTGGATCCAGGGGGAGCAAGATGACTCATCGCGCGCTCGGATGCGCCTGAGCGTGACTGTCTCAGCGAGAGCTATCGAGTTGGGGGAGGTCTGGGGATGGAAAAGTTGGCACCGGCCAACCGGGCTGGTGGAACTGGAGCGAGGTGATTGAGGTCAGGGAGCACCGCACCCGGTAACGGCGGGAGCGGCAGCATCAACGGCCAGCTTCCAAGCCGGGTGATCGCGTGGGTGCCGGCCGCGATGCTCACGCCGGACAACCGCACCATCGTGCCACTGATTCTCGGCATAGGCGAGGGCGGCCAGATGATCCACGGAGGTATGCCGGCAATGGTGCGCTGAGGCGAGTCCAGGCTTGAGGGTGCCCGCCAGCTCTTCACCGGGCTTCCGCCCGGTGAAGAGCCGATCAGCCAGGCAACGGGTGCCGCATCGGTGCCAGCCCAGTGCGACGAGAGGGACACCACCGATACGTCGGGCACACCGATACCGGAGGCGCCAACCTCCCGCGTGTCACCGAGGACGATGCTCAGCACAACCAGCACCGCTACGACGGCGCTGATCTTTCGCGCGACCGATGGCTTTCCCAGCATCGACCTTCGCTCCCGTGCGGCGCCCTGTCAGCTTCTGGTGCGCTGTGGATATCTCCTCGTGGACCCATCCTAATGGCAGACCATCGCGACGTAAAGATCGGTGCCGGCGCGAATCAGCCGAACAAGCACCAGGAAACACATTCGAATCGGAAGCCGACCACTGTTGAGGAGCAAGGGGCCGAACACGGCACAAGGCGCCACGTCTTTGCCGATCGCGAGCTTTGACGGCGACGAGCTACTCAATGTGCCGCACTACCTCGAAGCCTCGGCTTCATCATGGCCGAATCCGGCCAGCTCCTCACCGGCGTCGCTTGCGGCGAACAGGGGTAGCTCCGCCCTCGCACTCGGTCTCCCGCACTCCATTCCAGGGATTCACCTAGCTGCGTGCGGTGCTATGATCCACATGGGTCCATCTGCACAATCGGTCGCACAGGTTCGTCGGCGGACTTCATTCTTTCACACCTCGGAGGTGCACCATGCGTTTCACCGTCCACGCCCTCCGGCGCTCCGCCCTGCTCGCCGTGTTCCTCACCTTCGGCGCGACGTTGACTCCGGCAGTCGTTGCCCAGGAGGAGATCGACTTCCGCATCCTCAAGCTCGACTGCACGTCGGAGCCCGCCGACGATGTCCCCCTCACCGAGCAGGTACCGGATGCGTGCGAGCCGGCCGAGGGCGCCTCGTTCGCCATCGAGGACGAGGCTGGGAACGCGCTCGGCTCCTGCACGACGGATGCGGACGGGCGATGCATGGTCTCCGTGCCGAACGAGGCGACCGTCACCGTCACCGAGGACGAGCCCACCGGCACGGACGGCTTCGCCCCGCGGGAGAACCCGATTACCACGCAGGCCGTGACGGAGTTCGCCGGCGCCGTCTTCGTCAACTTGCCCGAGCCGCCCGCGCTGCCCGACACCGGCACAGGCACTGCCGCCACGACCGAGCGGCCACCGGTCTGGGCGGCGCTGCTCTGCGGTATCACCTGCGCACTCCTCGCGTTCAAGTTGCGAAAGCGCAGGACGTAGCGCGATTGGCCAGCGCCGGGAGTGCCCGCTCCCTGATCTCTTGATCGAGATGGGAGAACGCCTTCCAGGGACGTCGCTTGAATGGTTGCGGAAGATCAACCACCCTTGTCGAGGGGTGCCATCAGCTCGTTGGAAGGGCGGCTCGGGTCACGCACATGCCTCGGTAACACACTCCAGTCCTCAGCCCTCAGTCATCAATCCACCGCGCAGGCGCCAGGCCGAGGCCCAGGCGAGCAGCAGGAGCAGGACGGCGAGGCCGAGGGCAAAGGCGCTGGCGAGTTCGATCGTGAGCCCGCCGGCGGTGCCGATGGCGATCATCGCACCACCCAGCCCAATACCGATCGCCGGCGTGAACAGGTCCCAGAGCAACGTCGAGGAGGCGACGAACCCTTCCTGACCGGGAGGCGTGTCGGCGAAGGCGATTGAGGCGCACGTCGCGTGGGCCAGGCCGATCCCCAGCCCGGCCGTCATCCAGCCGGCGACCGCCACCGGCAGGGCGATGTCGCGCGTCAGCAGCACGTCGCCGAAGATGAGGCCGATCCCGGCGATCATCAGGCTGACCCCGGCGACCACCCGCGGCGGTCGACCGGCCGTCCCGGTGCGCGCATCGAGCCGCGCCTGGAGCCACGAGCCGGTCGTCCAGCTCAGCGAACCGGCGGTGACGACGACACCGGCGACGGTGACGGAGACGTCACCGAACTCCTTGAGGGCGCGCACCATGTAGGTCTCGCCGACCAGAAAGCCAGCGAAGAAGAGACCGCGCGCCGCGATGGCCGCCGGCAACATCGGCCGGGCGACGAAGGTGCCGGCCGGCAGCAACCTCCACAGCGTCGGCGCCAGCAGGGCCAGGCCCACGACCGCGGCGGCAAGGCCGAGCGGCCACGGGCGGATCTGCAAACCGGCCAGGAAAAGACCGCTGCCGAGCGCCAGCACGACCGAGAAGGTCACCCGCTGACGTCCCGCCCCGATTGCGGCCTCTCCGCCGGGGTGCTCGAAGCGCCGGTAGGCCGGCAACGTCAGCGGGGCGACGATCACCAGCAGCGGGAGGAGCGCGAAGAAGACGGCTCGCCAACCGATCTGTTCGGCGATGAACCCGGCCAGAGCCGGACCGATCAGCGAGGGAACGATCCAGGCGCTCGACAGCGCGGCGAGCACCATCGGGCGCAACTGGTCCTCGTAGGCGGCGTTGATGATCGCGTAGACGCAGGAGAACATGCCGCCCGCGCCGAGTCCTTGCAGCCCACGACCGACGAAGAGCACGCCGATGTTCGGCGCGAAACCGGCGACCAGCAGCCCGGCGCCGAAGAGCAGCATGAAGACGAGAAAGATGACCGCCGGCGAGCGCCGGTCGACCTCTTGCCCGGCGACGACGGTGCCGACCATCTGAGGCAGCAGGAAGGCGCTGAAGATCCAGCCGTAGAGCGCCTCGCCGCCGATCTCCTCGGCCAGCACCGGCGCAATCGTCGCCAGCGCCAACCCCTGAAAGGCGATGATCGTCACAGCGAGGATCGAGCCGACCGTGAGCGCGAGGTGCTCGCTGTCCCACGCGCTCGGCCGGGAACCGTTGGTCACGCTGCTCCAATCCGCAACCGGCCCGTCCTGACCGGAATGGACCGCGACAGCGCCGCTGGGCGCCACGCGAAAAAAACCAGTCTACCGC
>JACDBO010000018.1 GCA_013694885.1 Chloroflexia bacterium
CGCCCTGGAGGTCGGGGAAGGCCTCGCCGCGGTAGACGTAGCCGCCGGTGACGGAGCAGCCGAAGTCGTGGGTGTACTCCGTCACCGGGTCGACGGCACCCGCCAGGTCGCAGGGGTCTTGCTCGTGGCAGGCGGTGCCTTCGCGGATGTCCCAGCCGAAGTTGTCGCCGCCGACTTCATCAGCCGGGCGATAGCTGACCTCTTCAATCTGGTTGCCGCCGACGTCGGCGACGTAGAAGTCGTCGGTCTCGCGGTCGAAGCTGTAGCGCCAGGGGTTGCGCAGCCCGTAGGCCCAGATCTCTGGCAGGGCGCTGTCGTCGTCGACGAACGGGTTGTCGTCGGGGACCGCGTAGGGCTGGCCGTCCGGCGTGTTATTGGGGTCGACGTCGATGCGCAGGATCTTGCCGAGCCAGGTGCCGAGGTTCTGGCCGTTGCTGTCGGGGTCGCCCTGGGAGCCGCCGTCGCCGAGACCGATATAGAGGAAGCCGTCCGGGCCGAACACGAGCAGACCGCCGTTGTGGTTGGGGAAGGGCTGGTCCTGGCGGAGGATGACCTCTTCGCTGGCGGGGTCGGCGATGTTGGGATCGTCGGTGACGGTGAAGCGGGAGACGACGGTGTTGCCGGCGTCGTCCGTGTAGTCGACGTAGAGGAGGCCGCTCTCGGCATAATCGGGCGGGAAGGCGATGCTGAGGAGCCCTTGCTCGGAGCCCTCGCTACCGACGCGGTCGCTGATGTCGAGGAAGGGGGTGTCAAGCAACTGCCCCTCCTGGACGATGCGGACCGTGCCGCCCTTCTCGGCGACGAACATGCGCCCGTCGCCGTCACTCGCCGCGGTGAGGTAGAGCGGCTGATTGAGGCCGGTGGCGATGGGTTCCAGCCCGACTCGGAAGTCGTCGGGATTAAATGCCGCGTCGTCCTCCGCGCCGACGCCAAACGTGGTCGCGATGACCAGGATGATCGCCGCCAGTAGGCCGCGTGAGGCCATATTCACCTTCTCCCTCATGCCGTTCTCCATCGCGTAAGGTGCGAGGGCCGAGCTTCGAGGACCGAGAGCGAATGACTCGGCCCTCACACCTCGAACCTCGCACCCTCGTCGTGAGGGCCATCCGCGGCACCCGACACCCAACCCTCGTTTCACTCTACGCCGGGAGCGAGTCGGCGGACCTACGACGGGCCGCAGGCGGCGCGGTCAGCCAGGCAGGTCCAGACGGGGACGAGGGCCTCGCGGGGGCCCCAGCCGTCGGGGAGGCGGGCCGGGTCGTTGAGACCGGCGGTAACGATGAAGGCGCGGCTGTCATTGCGCTCAACGAGCCAGGTGAGGTTGACGACGCCGGCCTCGTAGCCGGCCTTGAAGCCGATCTCGCGCCAGGCGGGGTCGCGGGCGACACCGCCGGAGTTGCTGAAGAGGATGGCGCGGAGGGGCGCCAGTTCCGGCTGGCGCGACTGCTGGTGGAGGCGGGCGAGGACGGCGCAGACTTCCGCGGCCGAGGCGAACCACTCGATGCCGTCGATCGAGGTGGGACCGCTCCAGTTGCCCCAACCGCCGTAGGGGTCGAGGTGCATGGGGTCGATGTCGTGGGCGAGCATGGAGCGCTGCTGGGCGTCGCCGGCGCGCTCGTAGTCGGCCATCCAGCGGTCGGGCTGGCGCATCTTGATCGCGAAGAGCTCGCGGGTGAGCAGGAGCGGGGTGTTCAGCTCCGGGGCACCGTGGCCGGTGCGGGCGAACGCGGCCTCGACGTTGAGGCGGCCAAGGCGGGCGATGAGATGGTCGGTGGCGGTGTTGTCGCTCTGGGCGATCATCACGGCGGCGTAGCGTTCCAAAGTGACCTTCGTGCCCTCGGAGGCGTAGGCGAGGTCGCCGGAGGGCATGCTTCGGTACGCGTCCTGGATCGGGAAGCGCTCGTCCCATTCAGCCTCACCGGCGTCGATCTGGCGGACCAGCTCAGCCAGCACATAGAGCTTGAAGGTGGAGGCGATCGCCAGCCGGTCGTCGGCGTGCCAACTGTGGACCGGGGCGCAGCCGCCATCGACGATCTCGGCGACGAGCAGGTTGGCGCGGGGCGCCTGCCCCGCCATCGCGCGGTCGATGCGAGTCCAGTCCGGCGCGGCCTGGGCACTCGTACCGGCGGCGCTCAGCAGCGGGGCGAGGAGCGCGAGGGCGAGCAGCCAGCGGGCGGCAGCGACGGTTGAGCGACGATGCATGGCGTGGACCCTCCGGGCGAGAGACGACTGGATGAAAGGCGATGGGCGATGCGCACCGGTGCGGGCGGGGACATCGCGTCCCTGCCCGCGACTCAAGTCTGCCACACTATGTCTGATTGTAGTGTACGTACAGGTTTAGGGCAAGCCAGCGACTGCGCGGCAGCGACACCCGGTTCAGCCCACCGTATGGACGAGCCAAGAGATAGGAGGGCGTCCGATGGCCCGGATTATGTGCGAATGTTCTTTCCGGGCGGATGGGAAATCTTCTCTTTATTTGAGGCCTGCTGCCCTTCAACGAGAGATTTCTCGCTGCCTACCCAGCGGCTCGAAATGACAATTATGTCATGCCGGCCGAGGCAGCGCGCCGACGGGTGGGGCGGGGGTGGCGAGGGCGAATGCGATTTGAGCGAGACGGGCGCACTCGGCTGGCAGGTGGTTGTGGGGAACGGAGAGGTCGATCGTCGTCTCGTGGATGGCGATCGTCGCGTTGCGGACCGCCACCACATCGTCGATGGGCGCCAGGTGGCGGGGGTAGACCAGCAGGCCCTGGTCGATGCCGAGCGCGGTGCAGTAGGCCACGAGTTGATAGAGGTCGTGGTGGCGGTGCTGCCCGATGTCCAGCCGCTTGTACTTGCAGTCGGCGACGAGCGCCATGCGGTCGGTGTGGCGGACGACGATATCGGGACGCATGGCCACGGTGCCCGCCTGGTCCAGCGAGATGTGGGCCTGCGGGCGCACGGTCGTCCCGGTGGGAGCGTGCTCGCGTAGCGTCCGGGTCACGAACGCTTCGAAGAGGTGGTTCATGTCGATGAGGAAGGACGAGATGTCGAAGGCCCCAGCCGCCTCGGCGAGTGATGCCCCCTCCAGAAAGAGCTGGCAGAGGCGGTGGAGCGGTCGATAGTCCTCGTTGAGCCGGTGGTAGGCCCAGCGATCGAGGTCGGCGGCAACATAGCGGCCCGGCGAGATCTCCTCCAGCGCGGCGGCGAGGCGGAGCAGGCGGTGCCGCAGGCACGCAGAGAGTCCCCAGCCCGCCAGCAGCCGCGCGACCTGACGCAGCACCCGGTTCTCCGGCACGTCCCACGAATACTCGGCGAAGCGGCACCAGGTTCTATGGCGGAGGACGTGGTTGCGCCGCAGGTCCTCGGCGGCGACGATCCGGCCGCGCACCATGGCGAGGTTCTCCTCCGTCTCGACGTAGGCGCGATAGAGTCCGCGGTCGACCCGCTCCTCCATCAGCGAGGCGAAGCGGTCGATGATCAGCTCGATCACGTCCTCGACCCGATCAACACCGACCGGTGCGTCGTGGAACAGGTCGGGCAGGTCGAGCGCGGCGCCGATCATGGCGAACAGGTTGCGCGCCGGCACTTTAGGGCGACAGACGAGTGACCGGCCCGAAGGCAGCGTCACCAGCCCGACGAACTGCCGAGGGTTGAGCACGTAGCCGCCGTCGAGGTCGCGCCGCAGGGCGATCCGGCCGTGGAGCCGGGTCGCGACGAAGGCGGCGTCGGGGTGGTCGAGGTCGATGCGCCGGTCCTCGTACTCGGCCAGGACGACCGGCT